>JAMOMS010000001.1 GCA_027067015.1 Campylobacterales bacterium
GCAAAATTGGAGGCTACACGCGATTTCATGCAGATCAAAAAGCGTGACGGCGTGCCGGTCAAATCGGTCTTTGCCACGGTCAACAAGCGACAGCTTACCCCCAATGACGCCCTGGCCAAACTTGACCCTCTGCTTAAAGAACTGAAAAAAGAGGGCGTCGGTATCCGGCTGATGGGCGAGAAAGAGAAGAACGCCCAGCTGGCCAAAGAGATGCGCCACGCCACGATGATCGCGCTCTTTTTGATTTTGGCGGCCCTGCTGGTTATCTTTGACCGTTTCCGCTCCGCTTTGATGGTCATGAGTGTCATTCCCCTCTCCATTTTCGGGGCCCTGGCGGGGCACTGGGTGATGGGTATCAACCTCTCCATGCCCTCGGTTATCGGCATTCTGGGGTTGGCCGGGGTGGTGGTCAACGACGGGATCATTATGCTCGATTTCCTGCACGGCACCCGGGATTACGACACCTTCCTCAAACGGGCGGCCCTGCGCCTGCGCCCCATTCTCATTACGTCGCTAACCACTTTTTTGGGGCTTTTTACCCTCATCTTCTACGCCACGGGACAGGCGGTGATTTTGCAACCGATCGCCGTGGCCATCGGGTTTGGCCTTTTGTGGGGGACGGTGCTCAATCTTTTTTATCTGCCTGTGCTGTACGCCGTGTGGTACGGGATTGGGCGAAAAGGTTAATATAAAGCGAAACCATTTATAATAGAGAACAAAGCCTAAAGGTGGAGCGATGACACAGGAAGAACTTGACGCGTTGATGGCCGGGGAGCTGGATCTGGACGAGGTGGCCGAGGAGGCGCAGGAGGAGGCGTCTGCCTCCCAAACGCAGGAGGCGCCCCAAGAGGCGGAAGAGGATGAGATTATAGCCCCGCCGCCGGCGACCAAGGAGCACCGTGTCGTCAGCCAGCTTGATGACGTGACCCGTGACAGCGAGGAGAAAGCGAGCGAGATTTTCGACGCCCTTGATTCGGTGATGAACCGTGTGGACGAGAGCCTGGGCAAGTTGGAGCGCATGGGCGAGATCGCCGACGATTACGAATCGCTCTTCGCGACGTTAAGAGAGAAGTTTCCCCATATCAACCGCTTCGCGCGGGCGCAGGAGGAGGCTAAAGAGCTTAAGGGTCTCATTGACGAGACGACCGAAAAGCTCCAGGAGGCCAACGACCAGGTGTTGGGCGCCATGGATACCATGCAGTATCAGGATATCCACCGACAAAAGATCGAGCGGGTCATCAACATCATGCGCGCGCTCAGCAAATATATGAGCGCGCTTTTTGAGGGGAGTATCGAGGATGAGAAGCGGGTCAAGTCGGCCAAGCATATCGAGGGTGACACCCATACCGAAGATGTCATGAGTAATGACGACATCGAGGCGCTGATCGCGCAGTTTGGAGGCAAGTAGTTGGCCGAACTGCTTTCGCCCGCGGGTAACCTGGAGAAGCTCAAGATCGCCCTGGCCTACGGGGCCGACGCGGTATACGGCGGGGTGAGTCACTTTTCGCTGAGAATTAGAAGCGGCAAGGAGTTTACCTACGAGAGTTTCGCCGAAGGCATAGACTACGCCCACGCCCGGGGCAAAAAGGTGTATGTCACCGTCAACGGCTTTCCCTTCAACGCCCAGCTTGACCTGTACCGGGAGCATCTGGAACGCATGGCGGCCATGGGGCCGGACGCTTTTATCGTGGCGACGCCGGGGCTTGTGCGTATGGTCTTGGAGGTGGCGCCTGAGGTGCCGATTCACCTCTCTACCCAGGCCAACGTGATGAACGTGCTGGACGCGAAGTTCTATTACGATCTGGGGGTGCGGCGCATTATCGCCGCCAGGGAGATCAGCCTTAAAGACCTGGAGGCGATCAAAAAGGCGTTGCCCGATCTGGAACTGGAAGTGTTCGTGCACGGCTCCATGTGTTTTGCCTACAGCGGGCGATGCCTCATCAGCGCCCTGCAAAGCGGCCGGGTGCCCAACCGCGGGAGTTGCGCCAACGATTGTCGTTTTCCCTACGTGCTCTATGCCGAAAACCCCGAAAGCGGCACCCTGCTGAGGCTGGAGGAGTACCCGGAGGTAGGCACCTACATCATGAACGCCAAAGACCTGAATCTCGCCTCTCATGTGCACGAGATTTTAAAGAGCGGCGCGGTCGATTCGCTCAAAATCGAGGGGCGTACCAAAAGCCCCTATTACGTGGCTGTCGCCACCCACGCCTACCGGATGGCGATAGACGATTTTCACGCCGGACGCCACCGGCCCGGGTTGTACCAAAAAGAGTTGCGTACCACCAAGCATAGGGGATTTACCGACGCCTATTTGATCCACCGCCCCTTTGAGCGGGATGCCACCCAGAGCCTGGAGAGTTCCATCAGCGAAGGAACCCACCAGGTGCACGCCCAGGTGGATGAGCGGGGGTTGGCCTTTTTGACCAAAGAGAAGATCTGCGAGGGGGATGTGCTGGAGATTCTGGCCCCCGCCGGCGCCCCCCTTCGGCCCGCCTCGTCGGAGCGTGGGGAGATTTTTGAGCAAGAGGGGGTCTGGAAAGTGCGCTTACGCCGGCTGGAGACACCGACGGGCAAAGTTTATGAGTGTATTCACAGCGGCAACGAAAACCCGGTCTTACTGCCGGGGGTCTTGCCCCCCTTTAGCTTTTTGCGCAAACCCATCAACACAGACAAAGGAGCGTTATGAAATTTGTGTCAATTATCATCGGAAGCAAGAGCGATTATGATGTCATGCAGGAGTGCGCCAAGACACTGGAGAAGTTTGGTGTTCCCTATGAGCTGATCATCTCCTCGGCCCACCGCAGTCCGGAGCGGACCAAAAACTACATCAAAGAGGCCGAGGAGCGGGGCGCGGTGGTTTTTATTGCCGCGGCGGGCATGGCGGCTCACCTGGCCGGCGCCGTGGCGGCCACCACCATCAAACCCGTCATCGGCGTGCCCATGAGCTCGTCGGACCTGCGGGGGGAGGACGCGCTGTTAAGCACGGTCATGATGCCCGCGGGTATGCCGGTGGCCACGCTTGCCATCGGCAAGGCGGGGGCCATTAACAGCGCCTATCTGGCCATGCAGATTCTGGCCATTGATGATGATGAATTGAGGGTCAAGCTCACCGAAGACCGCCTGGCCAAAGCCAAAAAGGTGGAGACCGATTCGGCGGAGATTGAGGTTTTGATTACATCGTAGTCTAAAAGGCGGAAGAAGGAGAGGGTGTGAGTACCTGGTTGAACATTCGTGCCTACGCCAAACTGACCGGCAAGGACTTTGACGAAGTGCTGGAGATGGTGGATAACGGCCTGGTGGAGCATAAAGAAGAAGACGGCGAGATCTTCATTAAAGCCGATCCCAAAGAGAGTATGCCCGTCAAGGCGGAGCCGACAACCGGCGAGGTGCTGAAGGTGGATATGGAGAGCGCCGACGGGTTGCAGTTTGTCGAAAAGACCATCGGCACCATCCTCTCCATGCACGAAAAGGTGGTGGACGCCAAAGAGGAGACCGTTGAGGCGCTTAAGAGCGAAAACGAGTTTTTGAAAGAGGCGCTTACTTCCATGCAGGAGCTCTACGACGAGGATCGCCGCACCATCGAGACGCTCACCAAAGAGTTGGACGCCACCCGGGAAGAGCTGGAGTTCGTGAAACGCAAATATAAACTGATGTGGGGCAAGATGATAGAAAAGCACGCGGAGAAGAAGGGGTGAGGCTGACACCCGAATGCGTCAATTGCATCTTCTCCCAGGCCCTGCGGGTCTGCCGAACCCTCGGTGTGGATGACGTAACGGCCAAAAAGGTGCTGGATGCGGTGGCGTTGGAGGTGCCGAATTGGCGTATGGATGAGACCCCGCCGCAGGTGGCCTCCCGGGTCTATCCGCAAATCGGCCGACTCCTTGAAAAAAGAGACCTCTACGCCGAGCAGAAGGCCGAGGCCACCCGCCACGCCGCCGGGCTGGTGCCTGAAGCGGCCGCTTTGGCTGTGCGGGAGCCCGACGCGTTGACGGCGGCGCTTAAAATAGCGGTGGCGGGCAACGTGATCGATTTGGCGGCTACCCATGCGTTTGATCTCAAAGAGGAGATCGCCAAGATTTTTCAGACCCCTTTCGCGGTGGATGACACCGCTTCGCTCAAAAAGGCCCTGCCTTCGGCCCGGGAGGTGATGGTGGTGGGCGACAACGCCGGTGAGCACCTGTTTGACAAACTGCTGTTGCAATCACTCAAAACCCTTTACCCGCATCTCAAACTCACCTACGCGGTGCGGGGCGCGCCCATCATTAACGACATCACCTACGCGCAAGCGCAAAGCGCGGGGATCGGCGAGGTGGCGGAGATTCTGGATAGCGGGGTGGATACGCCGGGGTTGGATCTTTCGCGCGCCTCCCAACCCTTTTTGCGCCGCTACGAGGCCAGTGACGTTATTATTGCCAAAGGTATGGGCAACTATGAGTGTCTTGACGACACCGCCACCCGGCCTACCTGGTTTTTGCTCAAGATCAAGTGCGAGGTGGTAGCTGGTGCCTTGGGCCGGTCGGTGGGAGAGATTATCTGCAAACGAGGAGGCCCCGATGCTTGAGAAGTGGATCGATGAGAGGCTGTTGCCCTTTCTTTTTACGCACCCGCGCCATCCCATGCGTTTTAACGAGTTGATGCGGGCCAACAAACTGTTGGTGGATAATATGCCCACGGAGGGGCAGATTCCGGGGATGAAACTACAGCTCTTTCGGGCCTATTTGGTGATGTTTACCCTCTTTAACGCCGTCTTGATCCCT
>JAMOMS010000002.1 GCA_027067015.1 Campylobacterales bacterium
TGGCGCCGATCATGGCGATGTTTTTGTAAATATCGCCGTGTTTGAAGTGCCCCAGCTCATGCCCCAGAACCGCCAACAGCTCCTCGTCGTTCAGCTTTTTGAGCAGGGTGTCAAACAGCACCACCCGTTTGCTCTTGCCCAACCCGCCGAAATAGGCGTTAAGCCGGTTGTCCCGCTTGCTGGCATCCACCACAAAAACCCCCTCGCTCTCAAAACCGCTTTGGGCCAACAGATTGTCGATCTTGGCTTTGAGCGCCTCGTTTTTAAGGGGCGTAAAGGTATTGAACATGGGGGCGATGACCGTGGGATAGAGCAGATTGAGCAGTACGATCACCCCAAAAACCAGCGCGAAACTCCACAACCACCACATGGGCACGTTCAAAATTATCCACGCCACCGCTGTGCTGATAGCCGATGCCACCAACAATGTCATGAGCGCGCTTTTGATCTGGTCTTTGACAAAGAGTTCGGGGGTGGTGTTGTTAAAACCAAACTTCTCATCCACCACGAAGGTTTTGTACAAAGAAAATGGCAGATCAAACAGGTAGTTCACCGCCAAAAAGAGATCCACCGCTACCACCGCCTGGGCGATGGGCCCCATATCCCATGTCATGGTATCGAGCCAACGGATTCCCCAGGCCATCCAGAAGACAAAAAGCGCGTACTCCACCAGCGTCTCCACCAGTTTCATCCGCTCATTGGCAATGAGATAGCGGGCCGACTTGATCCAGGTGCTGGGTTTCATGAGCACCGGCGGCATATCCTTGGCTTTGGCCACATAGCCGATCTGCATAACGCCGATGTAGATTTTAATAACCACATAAACAAAAAAGAGAATGGAAAGCGCTCCAACCATTACACAACACCTTTGGGACAAATTAGCCAGATTATAGCCCAGTTAGGTTAAAATCCCTTTCACTTTAATGATTATAAAAACAAACGTAAGAAAAGGCATGTCATTGAGGGGCTTTGCTTCTGCAATGGTATGAATCAATAAAAAGGGCATCATGGCACTGGTAGACCTGCTGGACGTGGACAAACAGTTTGAAAACCGCGTTATCTTCAAAGGTATCGATTTTCATATTGACGAATATGAGCGTATTGTCATTGTCGGGCGCAACGGTAGCGGCAAGAGCACACTCATGAAGATCGTGGGCGGCGAGATGGAGCCGGATGGGGGCAAACGGATCGTCCGCCAGGGCATCCGCATCGAGATGCTCTCCCAACAACCCGTCTTCGAGGCGGGCGTGAGCGTGCGGGAAGCCATTGAGAAGGAGCTGACGGAGATTCAGGAGAAAAAGGCCCGTTACGAAGCGCTCTCACTCCGACTGGCCGAAGAGTACGACAACGAAGCTTTGCTCAAAGAGCACGCCCAGCTTACGGCGTGGATCGACCACCACAACGCCTGGAACCTGGACGACAAGATCGAGCGGATTTTGAAAGAGTTCGATCTCAAACAGTACGAAAACCGCCCGGTCAACCTCCTTAGCGGCGGTGAACAGCGCCGGGTGGCCCTGGCCTCGTTACTGCTCAAAAAGCCCGATATCCTGATGCTGGATGAGCCCACCAACCACCTGGATGTCTATATGGTGGAGTTTTTGGAAGAGCTCTTATTAAAAGAGAAGTTCACCCTCATGCTCATCTCCCACGACCGCTATTTTATTGACCGCATCGCCACCCGCACCGTTGAGATTGATGATGCGCAACTGCGCAGTTTCAAAGGAGGCTATCAAAGCTACCTGGAGCAAAAAGAGAGGCTCCTACACGCTATGGCCAAAGCGCACGAAAACCTTTTGCGCCTGCTCAAACAGGAAGAGGAGTGGCTAAGACGGGGGGTCAAAGCGCGCCTGAAGCGCAACGAAGGGCGCAAAAAGCGGGTGCTTGAGATGCGCGAGCAGGCCAAAAAAAACCCCGCTGTCATACGAAAGATCAAGCTGGAACTCGAGCGCGAAAAGCACCACTTCAACCGCGAAGAGGGGGTTAGCAGAAAAAAGGTGCTTTTTGAGATTGAGCACCTGGACAAAAAGCTGGGGGACAAATGGCTGATCAAAGGCTTCTCCCACCGCATTTTGCAACGCGACCGCATCGCGATTGTCGGCAAGAACGGAAGTGGCAAATCGACTTTTCTCAAACTGCTCCTTGGCCGAGAAAAGCCCGACGCCGGCGTGATTAAACGGGGCGATTTTACCATCGGCTACTTCGACCAGCACAGGGAGATGCTTGACGATGACAAAAACCTCATCGAAACCTTCTGCCCCCACGGGGGCGACCGGGTGAAGGTGCGGGGCAAGAATATGCACGTCTACGGGTATCTTAAAAACTTTCTCTTTCCCAAAGAGTACCTGGACAAAAAGATCGGCGTGCTCAGCGGCGGCGAGAAAAACCGGGTGGCGCTGGCACTCCTGTTTACCAAAAAAGTGGACTGCCTTATTTTGGACGAGCCCACCAACGACCTGGATATTCCCACCATCAATATCCTCGAAGAGTATCTGCTCAGCTTCCCCGGCGCGCTCATATTTGTCAGCCACGACCGCTATTTTGTCGACAAGATCGCCAAAAAACTGCTCATCTTCAAAGGCCACGGCATCGTGGAGGAGAGTTACCAGCCCTACTCCGAGTTTTTAGCCATTGAAAAAGAGCTCAAAACCCTTGAGCAGTATGAACACCAGCTTGCTACGCAACCCGAGCAAAATACCCAACAAAAACAGCAGACGACAAAAAAGAAGAAAAAGCTTAGCTACAAAGAGCAAAGAGAACTTGAGAGCCTGCCCGAAGAGATCGAAAAGCTTGAAACCCGCATCGCCGAGCTCAACGCCTGCCTGGCCGACCCGGCCTGCTACCAGGAAAAAGGAATACAAAACCTCACCGATGAACTAAACGAACTGGAGATCGTTTACAACGACAAAGCCGACCGCTACCTGGCACTGCTGGAACTTCAAGAAATGCTGGAAAAGGAGAACGCATGAACCTTGCGCAAGTACAAAAGAGCATTCACGACAACCCGGGCCTTCTGCTCTACTTCTGGGGCGAAAACTGCAACGTCTGCCACGCCCTGCGACCCAAACTCTTTGAGGCTTTTGAGAGCCGCTTCCCCAAAATAGAGAGAGTGGCCGTCAATGTGACCGAACACCCCGACATCGCCGCCCATTTTGGCGTCTTTTCCATTCCCACGGGCATTGTCTTTCTGGACGGCAGGGAGTTTGAGCGCTTCAGCCGAAACCTCAGCATTCCGGCACTCATTCAAAAGCTTGAGCGCCCCTATACCCTCTTTTTCGATTAATCGTCGCAACTAATCCGAAAACTGCCGTCGAGGTTGTCGGGCATGATGAGGGTGCGAAAGTTCCTTGCCCGCGCGTCCGCGCAGAGGGCGGCTTGTTCATCGGAAGAGATATCATACTCAATATTAAAGACCGGTTTGTTTTGCGCAATAAATGGCATGAGCCGATCACACTCATCATAAGCGTGACACTCTTCGTTAATAGAGAAATCAAACAGACCCACCAATGAGTCAATTTGCGAAAGATCGTTTTTAAGCCCGACCGACAATCCCCTTTTATGAGCCTCCTGCGCCAAAAAGCTGTTGTAAGCCAGTTGATCGTTTGAGGTGAGGGGGAATCCGGTATTGTTGGTATAACCGTCCACATTGTCCGGGTCTACCCCGTCACACCCTTTCTGCACCGCCAGATCCATCCGTCTTTGCATAATAGCCCAGACCTCTTTGGAGCGAATATCCAGCCACCGCTCCCCGGGCCATCCGTCCAACTCATTGCCCAAAGCCGACTCGGGAAAGTCGGAAGCGTCCGGCCGCCAATCCTCATAACTTCCGGCACTGAAATAACAGATCACTTTGTGCCCCTGCCCTTTTAACTCGGCAATCTTCTGTGCTGATGTATCAAAAAGATCAATATCATACAATCGGGCCGGATAAGAGGTATTAAGCGTACCGGTTAATTGAATCTCCCACGATGTGCTCACTTCAGGTTTGTACCAAGAAAGAGTCGGGGTAGAAACGGTTTCGGGGGAGGCGGATGTATCTGATGTGCCAGAGTCTATCGTAGTTGTTTGCGTCGGATTGGCTGTTGAGGGAATGGCGGTAGACTCATCCGCAGTTGTCGTTTCTTGCGTTTGAGAACTCTCAGTCGTCACACCGCCGTCTAACGTCCTATCCACTTTGTCACGTATATCGCTATGACTCCCTCCGTCACAACCGTATAAAACAAAGAGACAACATAAAGCTAAACTCATATTTCTTATGTCGCGCATATTTTTCCTTGGCTTTTTAAAAAATTATATCAAGCTTATATTAACCTTATATTAACGGTTTGTTACTATCTCTTTCCAGGGGCCCTCGGGTACGTCGGACGCTTCCACAAACCGCCAGGCTACCTTATCCATGCCCTTTAACCCCAGGTAAGCCTCCGCCGCCGGGGAGAGGTCGATACCCGCGTGGTCATTCACGGCGCTTGCCGGTAGCGCGTTACCGAAAACATAGGCGCTGTCACTCTCCCCAAACGGCCCCACATCCTCCCACTGCACATAAACCGTTTTGCCACTCTCAGCGGTCACGGCGATCCAACGGTTTTTGCACTGGGAGAGATCTTTGGGTAAATCCGGGTTATACCAGGGAAGCAATGTGGCCGCTTCAGCTTTTTGCACCCCCTCTTCATCCAGGTCATTGTAGGGCAGTGCCGCGTAAAAAGGGTTTTC
>JAMOMS010000003.1 GCA_027067015.1 Campylobacterales bacterium
CCGCTGTTGAAGAGGTTGGTCTCCAGGAAGATCTGACCGTCGGTAATGGAGATGACGTTGGTGGGAATATAGGCCGAAACGTCACCCGCCTGGGTTTCAATGATAGGTAGGGCGGTCAAAGAGCCGGCACCCAGGTCATCACTCAGTTTCGCCGCGCGCTCAAGCAGGCGGGAGTGGAGGTAGAAGACGTCGCCGGGGAACGCCTCGCGTCCCGGAGGGCGGCGAAGGATCAGAGACATTTCGCGGTAAGCCACGGCGTGCTTACTCAGGTCATCGTAGATAATCAGGGCGTGTTGACCGTTGTCGCGGAAATACTCACCCATCGTCACACCCGCGTAGGGAGCCAGGAACTGGAGCGCCGCAGACTCGGAAGCGCCGGCGTTGACGACAATGGTGTAGTCCATGGCGCCGTGCTCTTCGAGCTTGCGTACGATGGAGGCGACGGTGGATTGTTTTTGACCGACCGCGACATAGATACAGACGACATCCTGGCCTTTTTGGTTGATGATGGTATCGATGGCGACGGTGGTTTTACCGGTTTGGCGGTCACCGATGATCAGCTCCCGCTGGCCGCGCCCGATGGGCACCAGGGCGTCGATCGCCTTAATACCGGTTTGCAGAGGTTCATGCACCGATTTACGTGCCATGATGCCGGGGGCTTTCTCTTCAACGAAGCGGTACTCTTTGGCTTCGATCGGCCCTTTGCCGTCAATCGGCTCACCCAGCGCGTTGACCACACGACCGACAATCTCTTTACCGACAGGTACTTTAAGAAGCTGACCGAGACGCTTGACGCTCATTCCTTCACGAATGCCCAGACCCTTGCCGAGGATAACGACACCCACGCTGGACTCTTCGAGGTTGAGCACCATACCGCGCTCACCGTCTTCGAACTCAACCATCTCGCCCGCCATGACGTTGTTAAGTCCGAAGACCTGCGCGATTCCGTCAGCGACGCTGACAACTTTACCCGTTTCGTCAATGTCGACGCTCAATTCGAAATTCTCAATCCGCTCTTTGATAATGGAGCTGATTTCATCTGCTTGAAGTTTAGACACTTCCCATCTCCTTTCTTTTGTTTACAAAGCTTTTAGAATATGACTGATCATGTCGGAGGCGACACGCTCTTTGGAGAAGCTGGCTTCCAGCCCCAGATCCTCAATGGAGACGCGGATGCCGTCCCGATCGCTTTTGACCGGATGCAAAACCACCGTTGCGTCCACATATTTAGAAAGAGACTTTTCCAGCTCGCCCAACAGTTTTTTCTCAATCGGCTTACTGCTCTCTACCACCCCTTCATATCGGTTGGCTCTACGTTGCAGTTCTTTTTGCAGAAGCTCTGAAATTTCGGGAATCAGGTCAAAACGGTTATGCAGTCCGAGTGTTTTGACAAAGTTGACCAGTTTCTTGTCCGCTTTTTTCCCGAGCAGACCGATCATCAGCTCCTCTTTTTTCCCCTTGGAAACCTCGGGAGAGGCGATGATGGCGGCAAGCTTCTCCTCTTTGAACACCTCGGCGATCTGCTTCAGCACGCCCGCGACGCTCTCGATCTTCTTCTCACCGACAGCTTCCACCAGCCCTTTGACATATTTTTTTGCGATCAACTGCTCCATTTTACGCCACCTTCTTCATGATGAGATTGACAAATTTCTTCTCATCCATGCCGATCGCGTCACCCTTGTAGAGCTCCGCCAGCACCTCTTCGACGGTTTTGCGAACCATCTGGCGCTTCTCGACTTCCATCTTCTCCTCCTGGAGCTTTTCAAGGTTTTCCAGCTCGGCTTTGAGCTGTTCATCCAGTTTCTTGGCCAGAAGCTGGGCCTCTTTTTTGGCGGATTCAATAATCTCTTCCGCCGTTTTTTGCGCGTTCTCGTAAGCTGTCTGCGCCTCTTCTTTGGCTTTCTTGGTCTCTTTCAGGCGCTTTTGCACCTCTTCCAGACGGCCCGCGATCTCTTCGGTTCGTCCGGTAAAAAACTTCTTGATCGGTTCGGCGACAAAGTACCACGCGATACCGACAAAAATGATGAAGTTGACCAAGCGGGGAACGAAGTCGGTACCGCCTTCGGCCGCTTCATGCCCCGACGCCAACAGTGAAGCGGGAATGAGAAGCGCGAACATCCACCACAATTTTCTCACACTCTCTCCTTTTAAATCTGACTGAATTTCGCTTTCAGCGACTCTTTGAAAAGCGGCATCTGCGAAAGCAGTTCACTTTTCAGCTTCGCTTCCTCACCCTTCAGCTCCTCAAGAAACGCCTGATAACGCTTCTCCAACTCCTCTTTTTTACTCTCCAGTTTGCTCTGGGCCAGCAGTTTGGACTCTTCGATTGTCTTGGCTCTCAATGCCGCCGCTTCGCTCTTGGCGTTGGCGATCACCTCTTCGGCTTTCGCATTGAGCTCGTCGATCTCCTGGGTATTGAAACTGACGTTCTCAAGGTCCCTGCGAATGTTTTTGTCCCGCTCGTCCATGAACCTGAGCAGTGGCTGATACAGCCAGCTGTTGAGCAGTATCAGCAGGACGAGAAAGACCACTGCCACAAGAAGCATCAGGGATACGTGTATATCCAGCATGCTCTACGCTCCTTTCCTAAAATTGGGCAATCTTATCACATCTATCCAAAATTCCAAATTAAGAAAATGGCCTCCAAACGCCCGTTTTGGTGGGCCAAAACCTACCTATTGCGGGTAAAACTCTGAATAAAACGCTTCAGCTCCTCCTCGTTATCAAAGTGAACTTCTACGCGATTTTCTTTCACTTTGATACGAAAAGGAACATTCTCCTCGATCAGGTTTCGATAGGGAGAGAGATCAAACCCGATCTCTTTGCGCCTGGGTCGATTCTCTTTGCGCTCCCCTTTTTTCATCCCCGCCACCAGCTCTTCGGTCTGGCGGACATTGAGCTTTTGCCCGATGATGGTGTCGCAGACAATTTTTTGATCCCGCTCCGGGAGCGTTACCAGGCTTTTGGCGTGTCCCTGGCTGATCGCGCCGACAGCCACCTTCTGCTGGACGTAATCGCTGAGTTGAAGCAGTCGCATGGTATTGGCGATCTGGCTTCTGCTTTTGTGAACGATGCCCGCCAACTCCTCCTGGGTGATGCCGTACTCTTCAATCAACTCTTTATAGGAGTGGGCCAGCTCCACGGGGTTGAGGGCCTCACGCTGAATATTCTCGATAAGCGCCAACTCCCGAAAGCGGCTCTCTTCGATCTCCGCCACCACGGCGCGGATTGTCTCCAGCCCCGCCTCTCGGCTGGCCCGCACCCGCCGTTCACCGGCAATGAGCATATACCCCTCATCCCGCTCGATCACCACGACCGGTTGCAATAGACCGTGCCGTTTGATCGACTCCGCCAACTCGGCGATCGCGTTTTCGTCAAAATGGGTACGGGGCTGGTAGGGGTTGGGGACAATATCGTCCAGCGGAATCTCGACAATCCGCTCACCGGCTTCCCCCTGACCGGTTACCAGTTCATTTTCGTAGGCTTCCGCCACTTCGCCCAAAATGGCGCCAAGTCCCCGTCCCAGGGAGCGGTTTTTCTCTTTTTTGCCCATTTTGGCCCCCTTAACTGGCCAAAATGGCCTGCGCGAGATTCTGGTAAGCCTGTGAACCGGTCGATTTGACATCATATAAAATCACGGGCTTTCCGAAACTGGGGCTCTCGGCCAGCTTGACGTTTCTGGGCACCACGATGAACTTGTCGTTTTCCGATTTGAAAAGCTTGGTGCCGAAGTGCTGACGAAGATCTGCCAGTACCTGCTTGGAGAGGTTGTTCTGTTTGCTGTACATGGTGGGCAAAAACCCTTTGATCTTGAGCTTGGGGTTGATGGTCTTTTTGATCAGCCGAATGGTGTTGAGCAGTTGCGCCAACCCCTCCAGGGCGAAAAACTCGCACTGAATGGGGATAATGACCGAATGGGCGGCGCTAAGGGCGTTGATGGTAATGGGCCCAAGCGCCGGCGGCGAGTCGATGATAATGTAGTCGTACTGCTTTTTAACCTCATCTATTTTACGCTTAAGCACCAATTCCCGCCCTTTGCGGTTCTCGCTGTCGTAAAACTCTTTTTCCACCCCCACAAGCCCGATATTGGAGGGCACAAGGTGCAGGGTGGGCAGGGTGGTTTTCAGAATCGTATCACTGATCTTTTTGGCGCCGATCAGCACATGATAGATATTGTACTCATAATCGTTGCGGTGAAAACCGAGGCTGGTGGTGGCGTTGGCCTGCGGATCGGCGTCAATAAGCAGGACACGTTTTTCGGCCACCGCAAGCGAAGCGGCCAGGTTGACGGCGGTGGTGGTTTTGCCCACCCCGCCCTTTTGGTTGGCTATGGTAATGATTTCGCTCATCGTAAACTGACTACCCTCTTCTCTCCAATCATCAACGATCCGTCGCTCTGGAGGACGGCACCCCTTAAATCCGCGGTTTGATTTCCGATATGCGTATAAAAAGATTTGCTTCTGCCGAATTCTAAACTATAGTTGCTAAAAATCTGCTTCCATGACGGCGGCGTTTGGAGCCGTCCAAGAAAGCGCTCAAGCAGGATCTGCGCGCGCCAATGCCCCGGAACAACGGCAAAACCGGGCGGCGCACTGCGCAAATTGACCCCGATGCCGACAATAAAAATCTCCCCTTTTTTCGTCGTCACGCAGCCTCCGGCCTTTTTGTCTCCCACATACAGA
>JAMOMS010000004.1 GCA_027067015.1 Campylobacterales bacterium
TGTCTCTACCCTCATTGTCCACCAAACCACTACCGACCTGCGCAGGCGGGTTACTTCCCGCATCAACCAAAGCTTTACCCTGCCGCCCGATCCCGATATTGAGGATATCGCCCGCATCCTCTCAATCCACATTCTCAAAGCCGTCAGCAAGGAGACCGCATGAGACGCACCCTCGCCCTTTGGACCGCCCTGGGCCTTTTGGCGCAGGCGGCGACCATTCATGATCTTTTTGAGGCCCTCAAATCCCAGCCCCAAAGCCGACTGGACGAGATGCAAAGCCGCTACGCCAAGCTGGCGTCGCGCAAAGTGCGGGACGCTTTCTATCCGAGCGCCACACTCTTTGCCACCTATGAGCACTACAACAGCGCGACCAACCTGCGCCCCCTTGCCCCGACCGAGAGCCTGGCGCTGGGCAAGAGCAACGAACCGCTCCCATTTGCCACCACCATTGAGCGCATCGGCGCGAATGTCCAGATGCCGCTTTTTGTCAAAGAGCTCTTCAGCCTCTCGGAAGCGGCCAAAGCCCGTATGCAAAGCGCCCAAGCCAAAAAACGGCTCAACCTTTTGCAAAACGAGGCGACCATACTGGCCGACAACGCCCGGTGGCTCTACCTTGAGGCAAACCGCCGGGCGCTCAACGCCCGCATCCGCTCGATTCAAAAAAGCCTGGAAGACGCCCGCATTGCCGTCAAAAGCGGCAAAGCGCCGGGCATTCGGGTAGATAAACTCCAAAGCGCGCTCCTGCGCCTTCAAAACGGCCTGCTTGATCTGCAGATCAGCGCCAACGAGATCAAGGGGCGCCTGAAGGCCCTGACCGGACTGACCCTTGAAAAACCCGTTTCACTCCGCCGCCGCAAAGAGCCGCTCGATACCGGCACACTCTTCGCGCTCAACCCCCTACGCCACCTGCTAAAGGCCAAAGAGAGGGAGTTAAACGCCCAAAAAGACCGCCTCTATCCCAAGCTGATCGCCAAGGCCGCCTGGAGCGAGAATTACGGCCAAAACGCCGTCGCCTACCGGCCGGGCGGCTCAGATGACGTCCACAGAGGCTACGGCAGTTACTCGCTTAACCTGACTGTTCCGCTTTTTGAGAAGGGGCGCTACACCGCCGTTGAGCAGGCCCGCGTGGCATGGCAGAAAGAGCGCTTTGCCCTGCAAAAAGAGGAACAAGAGCTTGCCAGCCGGGCCGAAACGCTTCAAAAAAACCTGATCTTGCACCAACAGGCGGTGCAACTGGCCCAAAAAGAGGCCTCGGCCCAACGCAAACTGCTCCAATACGCCAAAGTGGCCTACCAGACCGGCCGCATCAGCGAAGAGGAGTACCTGCGCTACGAAGAGGCCCTGCTGGAAGCGCAGAGCAAAACGGCCCGATCCCGGGCACTGCGGTGGCAGACCCTGGCGCAACTGGCCGTCATTTACGGCAACGATCTGGCCGATCTGGTCGAATAAAAGGAAGGAACGACGATGCAAAAATTGAAACGTTTTATCTGGATCATCCCCGTCGCGGTACTGGTGACGCTGGGAGTTCGCACCCTCAAACACAAGCGCGAGGCCGACACCCGCATTCCCCCGGCCAAAACCTACGCCGTCACCGTTGAAACCCTACAACCCCAACCCCAAAACGTCACCCTCACCCTCCCCTTTGTCGCGCAGGTGCAAAACGACCGTGACGTATCCCTTTCGACCCGCGTAGCCGCCAGACTGCTTACCTGTAAACCCGAGGGCGCCAAAGTGCGCAAGGGCGAGGTGGTTGCCACGCTGGATGAGAGGGATCTAAAAGCCAAAGCCGGGGCGCTCCGCCACGAAATAGAAGCGACAAAGCGCCAGATGGAGGCGGCAAAAACCGCGCTTAACACCCTGCTGGCCAGCCACGCCCGCAGTAAAAAGCTAATGAAGGTCAACGGCATCTCCCGCGAGGCTTTTGAGGCCGAAGAGGCCAAAATCGCCGAAGCCAGAAGCCGCATCGCCGAAATCTCGGCCAGGCGTCAAAGTCTCAAAGCCTCCCTCACGGCCGTAGCGCAACAGCGTGACTACACCCTTTTGCGCGCCCCGGTAGAAGGCGTTATCTCAAAAACCTATCTCAATCCGGGCGATATGACCCAACCGGGTAAACCCCTTTTGCGTATCCGCTCCGCCAAAGGGGATTACCTGCTGGTTCGGCTTCCCGTGAGCGTCAAGCCGCTGGCACTGCGCTATGACCAAAAAATCTATCCCCTGACACCGCTCAAAGGAACCCAAAACGGCCTTCTTCGCTACCGCACCCCCGTTTTGGGCCTGGGGTTGGCGGCGGAGAGTTTTGTCAATGTCGACATCGTCACCTACCGGGGGAAAGGCTTGCTTTTACCCCCCGACGCCCTACTGCGCCAGGGAGGCCGAACACGCGCTTTTGTGATTGAAAACGCGCAGGCCCGCCCGACGGAGGTGAGGATTTTGGCCAAAGGGGTGGAAGGATACCTGGTAGACGCCCCCGATCTCATCGGCCGGCCCGTCGCGGTGGCCAAACCCGACGTACTGCTCAAACTCGCTACGGGCCTGTCGGTACGAGCCCTAAAGGACAAGTAGATGTTCGAGTTTTTCTACAAGCGCCCCTATACCCTCTACAGCCTTATTGCCGCCTTCTTTTTCCTTGGCGTCGTGGCGCTGGTGGATCTGCCCAAAAACCTCTTCCCCGACGCCAACCGGCCCCAGGTGATTGTCGTCACCCAGGTTCCCGGCGCCACGGCCCAGACCGTGGCCAACACCGTCTCCAAACCGATTGAGGAGGAGGTCTCCCGGCTGGGGTTCGTGCGCGACGTCAGCTCCGTCAACGTGGCCAACTTCTCCATTGTCATCGCCGAGTTTGAGTACAAAAAAGCCCTGGCCGACGCGGCGGTGGACGTAGCCAACGCCCTCTCTATCGCCAAAGGGCGACTGCCCGAAGGCGTCAACCCCTCCATCTACACCGCCGGCGACTTTACCCTGCCCGTTGACGTTATCGCCCTCTACCCCAAAAACGGCGACCTTTCGCTGGATGAGATTCGTAAAATCGCCGACAACTTCATCAAGCCCTACCTGCTGGCCAAGCCCGCCATCGGCAACGTGGAGGTTTTCGGCGGTTACCAAAGCGCCATCCGTATCGAGATCGACCCCTTCAAAGCCAAAGCCTACGGCCTCTCCATCGACACGCTGGCGCAAAAAATCCACGCGCTAAACAAAGACCTGCCCATCGGTTTTATAAAAAACGACAACCACTACTATACCCTCACCTTCTACGGCGAAAAGAGCCGCGTGGGCGCCCTGGAGCGTCTGCCCGTCGCCCCCAACGTGCGCCTGGGTGATATCGCCCACATCACCTGGAGCCATCAGGACCGTATGAGCGGGTACCTTGGCAACGGCAAGGAGGCGGTGGCCCTGGCCGTCCAACGCGCCCCCGGCGGCGCGGTACTGGCGGTCTCCGACACAGCCAGAAAGGCGATGAAGGAGCTGGAGGCCCGCTATCCCAATATCGGTTTTAGTATTACAGATACCCAAAGAGATCTCATAGAAACCGCCAACACCAATATGCTCGAAGCCCTTAGAGACGCCATAGTCTTTACCCTGCTGGTGCTGATGTTCTTTTTAGGCAACTTCCGGGCCATTATCGCCGCGGGGCTCTCCATACCCATGGTCTTTTTCGCCACCATGGCCATCATCTGGCTCACCGGCGGAGAGTTGAACATTGTCATTTATACCGGGATCATCCTGGCGCTCGGTATGCTCATCGACGACGCGGTGGTGGTACTGGAGAATATCGAGCGCCACCTGACCGAAGAGCACGAAAGCCTGCAAACGGCCATTGTCAACGGCACCAAAGAGGTGTTGGGCCCCGTTTTTGCCGGTACCATCGCCACCACGGCGATTCTATTTCCCTTGATGTTCGTGGGCGATTTCCCCGAAAAGATCTTCCGTCCTCTCATCGAAACGCTCATTATCGCCCTCTTTGTCAGCTGGTTTCTCTCTATTACCTTTATCCCGCATCTTTCGGCATGGCTTTATCGCAACGGCACGGGAAAAACACGGGTAGAGGCGTGGTTTGAGCGCTTCTATCAAAACACCGTCGGACGGCTTATCGCTCCTTACGAGAGCGTACTGCGTTTCTCCCACAACGGGCGCCGATGGCTTCGCGTGGCCTTTTTGACATTGGCGGTTTTGGTGCTGATGGGCGGCAGTCTGCGCCAGATCATGCCTACCATCGGTCGGGATGTCATGCCCCCGATGGATACGGGTATCATCAAGGCCCAGGTCGCCTTTAGCGCCAACGACACGGTCGAGACGGCCCAACAACGGCTCAAACCCTTTCTTGCCTGGCTCCACAGCCAACCGTGGGTACGCATGAGTTCCGTGGCCGTGGGCACCGAACCGGGGGTTCTTTCCATGGGCAGTGGCAACCTGCCCGCCGAGGCCACACTCACCATCAACGCCGTCAACCGTTTTGAGCGCAAACAGAGCATCTGGGAACTGGAGGGAATCATCCGTGACAAACTTGCCCAACTCCGGGGCGTCACCCGCCTGGATGTCTTCGATTTCGGCGCCACGGCGCTCTCAAGCATCAAAGCGCCGCTGGATGTGCGCATCCGTTCCGACCGCTGGGAGAACCTTCCGGCCAAAGCCCGCGAAGTGCGCGAGGCTCTTAAACCCGTCCGGGGGCTGACATCCAT
>JAMOMS010000005.1 GCA_027067015.1 Campylobacterales bacterium
GCTGTGCTGTTTATTGGCCGTAGCGGGATGGGCCCAGACGCACCGGGCCCAACTGCAACCGTATGAACGCTATCTCATTCGGGCCGCCGTGGCGGGCCAGGTGGTAGCGGCCGATGAGTCCATGGAGGGCAAGCGGGCCGACGGCCGGGCGGTGGTACGGTTGGATGATAGGGTGGACAGGGCCCAGTTGGTCTCGCTGGAAAGTACCCTCAAATCCTTGCGCAAAAGCCTGGAACTGACCGAAGAGATGGCCAAAAACCAGCAGGGCGTCTATCGGCGTCAGAAACGCTATTATGAGCGGATCAAAGGGCTTAAAACCAAGTCCAAGACGGAAAAGGACAAGGTCTTCGCCGCCCAGGCGTCGGCGCTGAACCAGTGGCTGAGCCTGGATGACAAAGCCGCCGCCCTGCGCCGGCAGATCGCCGATACCCGCTACAGGATCGCCCTGCTTAAAGATCGCATCGACAAAAAGCGTATCCGCCCGATTGATGGGGCGGTGATTTACAAGGTGGCGGTGCGCCGGGGCGATTATGTCAACCCCGGCACACTGCTCATGACCGCGGTCGATCTTTCCAAAGGGCGCCTGGTGCTCTATCTGGACTCAACGGAGGCCCGCCGGGCCAAAGAGGCGACCGTCTATATCGACGGCAAAGCGACAAACCTGAAAGTTTCCAAACTGATCCCCGTGGCCGATGAGACCCATTTGGCCTCCTACCGGGCCGAGATCGTGGTGCCGCGCCCCCCCGGGGGGCTCTTTTCCAAACTGGTCACGGTTGAACTGAAATAAGGAGTCATATGAAAACGACCGCCTGCCCCCTGGACTGTTATGACGCCTGCGCCGTGGTGGTGGACAGGGAGAGCCTGAAGATGACGGGCGTGCCCGACCACCCCTATACCCGCGGGGCGCTCTGCCCCCACCTAAACCGTCATTTCCCCGAAGCCGAGCGGATTCTTACGCCGCGGGTGGACGGCAAAGAGGTTACCATGCAAGCGGCGCTGGAGGCGGTGGCGGACGCGATCAAAGAGGCGGGCCCCGAGAAGTTCCTGCTCTATCGCGGTAGCGGTAACGTGGGGCTGATGCAACGCGTGACCGAAACCTTTACCGCCCTTTACGGCGGATGGACCACCGACGGCTCTCTTTGCGACGGTTCGGGCCAGGCCGGTGTGGAGGCGGGCCGGGGCGTGAGCCTGCCGGTGGCCCACGAAGCGCTTGAGAAGGCCCAAACCGTTATTGTCTGGGGGCGCAACGCCTCGGTGACCAACCGCCATATTCTGCCCATGCTGGCGGGCAAAAAGGTGGTGGTGATCGACCCGGTGCGCACCGAGCTGGCCAAACAGGCCGACCTCTTTTTGCAGATCCGCCCCCGAAGCGATTTTTATCTGGCGACACTCATCTCCCGCTTTCTCTATATGGAGGAGATGGTAGATGAAGCGTACCTTGAGAATCGTTGCGAGGACGGGGAGTGGTATGAGGGCTTTTTGCGCAAGTTCATGGTGAACGCCGGGCTCAAAAAGTGCGGCATCACCCTGGACGACCTGGGCGATCTGCTCTATGCCGTCAAGGATCGGCGCACGGTGATTCTGGTGGGCACGGGGGTGCAAAAATACTCCATCGGCGACCAGGTTTTGCAGGCCATTGACGGCATCGGGGCGTTGATGGGGTGGTTTGGCAAAGAGGGGTGCGGTATCGATTTTCTGGGTGACTCCATGGCCGGTCTGAAAGAGCCCTTTGCCTACTCCCCCAAAAAGGTGGCCAAGCCCGACGCCCCCTTTGGCCGTTTCACGACGGTTTTGGTGCAGGGCGCCAACCCCCTGGCCCAGATGCCGGGAGGCGCGCGGGTGCGCAAAGAGACGGAACAGGTTAAAAACCTGATTTATTTCGGTCTTTACGAGAACGAGACGAGTGAGCGGGCGCGCATTGTGCTTCCGGCCAAAACCTTCTTGGAAAAAGAGGACCTGCGTCTTAGCTACGCCCACCCCTGGATCCAGCCCATGCCCACGGTCAAGGCGTCGGAGATCGGCATCAGCGAGTACGGGTTGACACGCTACCTTTGTGAGGCTTTCGGCCTGACGGGCCTGAAAGGCGAGAGCGATTACATCAGCGCCGTCACCGCCCAGTGCGACGCCGTGGAGGGGCGCTACCGCTCACCCGCTTATCGCCAGACCCCTTACGCCGAAGGGTTTGAGACCGACAGCGGCCGTTTTGAGTTTCTGGAAGAGTTTGAGGATGATTTTGATGACGAGATCGAGGGGCTGTGGCTCATTACCCCCAAAAGTCCCAGGTCGCTCAACTCCCAGTTTAGGCGCGAATCCCACGTTTATGTGCATCCCGCCCACGGCTTTAGGGAGGATGAGCGGGTAAGGGTGGTAAGTGAGTACGGCGAAGTGACCCTGCCGGTCGGTTTGCATGAGGGGCTTCGTGAAGATTGCGTGCTCATCTACAGCGGCACGCCAGGGGTGAACGACCTCACCCCGCCCATCAAAAGCCTCTTTGGCAAGAGCGCCTGCTATCAGGAGGTCAAAGTTACATTGGAGAGAGTCTCATGAATATCAAAGAACTGGATCAAACCTACGTTTTGCCCACCTACGCCCGCAACTACGACGCCCAATTCGTGCGGGGCGATAACGCCATGCTCTATGACGTCAACGGGCGCGATTATGTCGATTTCGGTAGCGGTATCGCCGTCTGTAGCGTCGGCCACGCCAACCCCAGGCTGGCGCGGGCGCTTTGCGAGCAGGCCCAGACACTTATTCACACCTCCAACCTCTATCCCATCGCCCCCCAGGCACAGCTGGCCGAGCGGTTGGCGAAACTGACGGGCTTGGACGCGCGGACCTTTTTCGCCAACAGCGGGGCCGAGGCCAATGAGGGGGCCATCAAGATCGCCCGCCGATACGGCACCGACGAGAAGGGCAACGTCAAACGCTACAAGATCATCACCCTGGAGCACTCCTTCCACGGCCGTACCATCACGGCGCTCAAAGCGACGGGCCAGGAGGCCATGCACACCTATTTCGGCCCCTTTCCCGACGGCTTTGTCTACGCCAAAGACCTGGCGCAGATCTATGAGCTGATTGACGAGCATACCGTGGGGGTGATGATTGAACTGGTGCAGGGCGAGGGGGGCGTGCAACCCATGCCCAAAACGGCGGTGCAAGAGCTGGCGCGGGAACTGAAAGCGCGCGATATTTTGCTGATTGTCGATGAGGTGCAAACCGGCATCTATCGTACCGGCGAGGTGCTGGCGAGCAACTACTACAACATTACGCCCGACATTGTCACCCTTGCCAAGGGGCTGGGCGGCGGCGTGCCCATCGGCGCGGTGATGACCACCCATAAAGATATTCTCAAACCCGGTGATCACGGCTCAACCTTTGGCGGCAACTTCCTTTCGACCCGCGCGGCGCTGGAGGTGCTGGATATTTTGCAAGAGCACAAAGAAAAGGGCGCGTTGCAAAAGCTCATAGAGAGCTTCCGCGTCAGGCTTCAAAGCTATGTGACCCGCTACCCCGAATGGTTTGAGAAAGAGGTGGGCGTGGGGCTGATGCGGGGTCTGCGCGTCAAAGAGGGCAAGTCTGCCGGCGCCGTGGTGAACGCGGCTTTCAAAGAGGGGCTGGTACTGCTAAAAGCCGGCCGAAACACCGTGCGGTTTTTGCCCGTTTTGACCATGACAGAGGAGGAGACGGCCCTTGGCTTTGAACGCCTTGACGCGGCCATGGCTGCTTTGTAGTCTGCTTCTTCTGCCTTTGTGGGCACAAAAAGGAGAAGAGCGACTGCTCTCATCACTCAAAGAGAAGTCGTTACAGCTTCAATCGGTCAAAAACGCCGCCGACAGTACCCAGTTGGCGTTGAGCTGGATCTCTCCCGTGTCGCTGGGGTATGTAGACAGCAGAAACAATCAGTACGACACCACCCAACGCAGGCGGGAGCTGACGGTAACGGTTGATCAGCCCATCTTCAAAAGCGGCGGCATCTGGGAAGCGATCCAATACGCCAAAGCGAGTCGAAAGGTGGGAGAGCTTGGCATTGAACAGCAAAGAAGAGCGCTCATCAAAGAGGTGATCGCCACCCTTTTTAACTTCAGGAAAAACCGCCTGCAGATTCAAAAACAGAAGCTTCTAATCGCCAATGACCGGATCGATATTCTGCGCAAAAAAGAGCAGTATTTAAGCGGTGACCTGGACAGCGGTTTTCTGGATCAGGCCATTTTGCAAAAAAACCGCGACAGCCTGACGCTCTATACACTACAGGATACCTCCGCCCAGCTTGAGAAGAGTTTTAAAGATCTCAGCGACGCCGACCCCTCCTCGGTGAAACTGCCGCATTTTACCCTGATGCCCAAAGCGCGGTTTTTAAAACACCACATCGACCTGGCCCTGCAAAAGGAGCGCATCTCGCAGGCTTCCCGCTACGCCGCCATGACCCTTTCGCGCTACCTGCCCACCCTTTCGGTTCAGGCAAGCTATATCAAACCGTATGAGAACAACTATCTTTTCAGCGGCGGTTCTTTGCCTGAGGGGGGCGATGATTACTATACCTACGGGTTTCGGATCTCAATGCCGCTGGATGTTACCGCGCCCTTTACGGTCGAGTCGGCCCGGGCGCAGGCGTTGGCGGAGCGCAAGGCCCTGCTGGAC
>JAMOMS010000006.1 GCA_027067015.1 Campylobacterales bacterium
GCCCGGCGATTAACGTCGGTATCTCCGTCTCCCGCGTCGGCGGCGCCGCGCAGATCAAAGCGATGAAACAGGTTTCCGGTACCCTGCGTCTTGACCTGGCGCAGTACCGTGAGCTGGAGGCGTTCGCGCAGTTTGCCTCCGACCTTGACGACGCCACCCGCGCCCAGCTGGAGCGCGGCGCGCGGATGGTTGAAGTGTTGAAACAGCCTCCTTACAGCCCGCTGGCGGTTGAGAAGCAGATCCTGATGATCTACGCCGGTGCCAACGGCTACCTGGATGATATTCCGGTTTCCGCCGTTACCAAGTTTGAGGCGGAGCTCTATCCCTTCGTGGAAGCCAACTTCCCCGAAGTCTTCGAGCAGATTCGCGAGAAGAAGAAGATCGACGACGAGGTCGAAGAGCTGATGAAAAAGGCCCTGGACGAGTTCAAAACCTCATTCAGCGCCTAAGCTAAGGATCCATCATGGCAAACTTGAAAGAGATTAAGCTTCAGATCAACAGCGTCAAGGGAACCCAGAAGACGACGCGTGCCATGAAGCTTGTATCGCAGGCCAAGCTCAAAAGAGCCGAAGAGCTGGCGAAGCGCTCACGTGTCTACGCGCAAAAGCTTGACGAGCTGGTGAGCGAGATCGCTTACGAGATCAACACCAGTAAAGTCGGCGGCAGTGACAGCCGGTTCGTTCAGGCTGATCTGCCGGTGCGGACTGTCGATATTATCGTGGTCACCGCCGACAAGGGTCTTTGCGGCGGTTTTAACATCACGACGCTCAAAACGACGCTCAGGATGCTTCGTGAGTACAAAGAGAAAAAGGTTGCCGTACGCCTGCGTGTCGTGGGACGCAAAGCGATCGATTTTCTCAAGTACAACGGCATCGAGATGGTCGATGAAGTGATTGGTCTGAGCGCGTCGCCCGATTACAAGCAGGCGGCCGAGTTTATGGACAAATCACTGATGGATTTTGCCGAGGGCAAAACAGACAGGGTGATTTTGATCTATAACGGCTTTAAGAATATGCTAACGCAAGAGCAGAGAGTTTTGCAACTTCTGCCCGTTGACATCAGCACCGTCGAAGCCAAAGAGCTCAAGTCCAACATTGAGTATGAGCCCGAAGAGCAGGAAGCGCTACTTAATACCCTGCTTCGCAAATATTGTGAATACAGTATGTATTACGGTCTCATCGACTCGTTGGCCGCCGAGCACAGCGCCCGGATGCAGGCCATGGACAACGCCACCAAAAACGCCTCCGAGCGGGTGAACGAATTGACCATCGCCTATAACAAAGCGCGTCAGGAATCTATCACTACCGAGCTGATCGAGATCATCAGCGGTATGGAAGCATTGAAATAAAAGAAGGAGAAGGAATGTCAGGCAAGACTGGTAAAATTGTACAGGTTATCGGCCCGGTCGTCGACGTCGATTTCGAAGACTACCTTCCGGCGATCAACGAAGCGCTGGAAGTCAACTACGAACTTGACGGCCAGAAGAAGCGTCTGGTTCTTGAAGTCGCCAGCCACATCGGTGACAACCGCGTGCGCACCATCGCCATGGATATGAGCGAGGGTCTGGTGCGCGGCATGGATGTGGTCGCGACCGGCGACGCTATTAAAGTTCCCGTCGGTGAAGAGGTTCTGGGACGTATCTTCAACGTCATCGGTGAGACCATCGACGAAGGCGAAGAGCTCAAAGCCAAAACCTACTGGAGCATCCACCGCGATCCGCCGGCCTTTGAAGATCAAAGCACCAAGCAGGAGATCTTTGAGACCGGTATCAAGGTTGTCGACCTGCTGGCTCCCTACGCCAAAGGTGGTAAAGTCGGCCTCTTCGGCGGTGCGGGTGTCGGTAAGACCGTTATTATTATGGAGCTCATTCACAACGTCGCCTTCAAACACAGCGGTTACTCCGTTTTCGCGGGCGTCGGTGAGCGGACCCGTGAAGGTAACGACCTTTATAACGAGATGAAAGAGTCCAACGTATTGGATAAAGTTGCCCTCTGCTACGGCCAGATGAACGAGCCTCCGGGAGCACGTAACCGCATCGCCCTGACCGGTCTGACCATGGCCGAGTATTTCCGTGACGAGATGAGTCTGGACGTTTTGATGTTTATTGACAACATCTTCCGCTACGCCCAGGCCGGATCGGAAATGTCCGCGCTTTTGGGACGGATTCCCTCGGCGGTCGGTTATCAGCCCACGCTGGCCCGCGAGATGGGACAGCTCCAGGAGCGGATTACTTCAACCACAAAGGGTTCCATTACCTCCGTTCAGGCGGTTTACGTACCCGCGGACGACTTGACCGACCCCGCGCCCGCTTCGGTCTTCGCGCACCTTGACGCCACGACCGTTTTGAACCGGAAGATCGCCGAGAAGGGTATCTACCCCGCCGTCGACCCGCTTGACTCCACCAGCCGGATGCTTGATCCCGCCATCATCGGTGAAGAGCACTATCAGGTAGCCCGCGGTGTTCAGAGTGTTCTGCAAAAGTATAAAGACCTGCAGGATATTATCGCGATTCTTGGTATGGATGAGCTGAGCGAAGAGGATAAAAAAGTGGTTGAGCGCGCGCGGAAAATCGAACGCTTCCTCTCTCAACCCTTCTTCGTCGCGGAAGTCTTTACCGGTAGCCCCGGAAAATATGTCACGCTTGAAGAGACCATCAAGGGCTTCAAAGGCCTGCTTGAGGGCGAATATGACGATCTGCCTGAAAACGCGTTCTATATGGTCGGTAGCATCGAAGAGGCGATTGAGAAGGCCGAGAAGCTCAAAGCCAAAGCCTCCTAAGGGGTCCATCCTCTTGGGCGAGGCTGACTAAAGGACAAATATGAGTACAATGAAACTGGAAATCGTGACGCCTCACGGCGAGATTTTCAACGGAGATGTCAAATCGGCCACCTTCCCCGGAGCGGAAGGGGAGTTTGGCGTTCTGCCCGAACACGCTTCGTTGGTTTCTCTGCTTGATGCCGGTGTGATTGAGATTGAAAAGGCCGACGGCGGCGTGGAATCGATTGTGATCGATTCCGGCTATGTCAAAGTGGATGAGGAGAAGACCCTGGTTGTGGTCGAGGGTGCCGTGCCGATCGTGGGTGAGAACGAGAGCGAAATTGCCCAGGCGATCAAAGAGGCCAAGGAGCTGGTGCAAAAGGCAAGCAACTCCGATTTCGCCATTGCCAATGTCGAAGCCAGAGTCGAATCGGCCGCCAAAACAAGATTCTGATCCATGATCGACATCATTGCCGGTTATGTGGACCGCAGTAGCCCCATCACGTTATTCGTGCTGGGGCTTCTTTCGTTTTACCTTTTTTTAATAGTCTGGACTTTCGTTTACCGCTATCTTTATCTTGGGCGCTGGCTTGCCAGAGAGCGCGCCTCCATGGAGCATCTGCATATGGGCGCGGGCCGTGTAACCCAGCAGTCCATACTTTTCCCGTGTCTCAAGGAGAGTCGTGTCAACGACCGTTTGCTTCAGATGTGCGAGTACGCCGCGACCAGGGAGGCGACCAAAGGGTTGACGCTTCTTTCTTTGGTGGCGAGTACCTCTCCCTTTATCGGGTTGTTTGGTACGGTTATCTCCATTCTGGAAGCCTTTGCGGGGCTGGGAGAGCGCAAAAGCGCCACATTGAGTGTGGTGGCGCCGGCGATCAGTGAGGCGCTGGTAGCGACGGCCGCAGGTATCTTCGTGGCGGTTTTTGCCTACAGTTTTCACCTGATGCTCAAGCGACGCGCCTATGAGTTGACGACCGTCGTGGCGATGGAAAAAGACCTGATGCTCGGCCATCACAGGGGCGGGGACGCATGAGTTACGAGTGGGATGAGAAGCCCGATCTAAATATCACGCCGCTGGTGGATATTATGCTGGTGCTGATGGCCATTTTGATGGTCACGGCCCCCACTATCATCTATGAAGAGAACATTACGCTTCCCAAAGGTTCCAAAACCAGAACCTTGCAGAAGGTCAAATCGATTGAAATTTCCATGGATCGCAAAGGGGTGATACGGTTTATGAAAAAGCGGTTTGACAAACTCTCTTTTCCCGATGGCTTTTTGCTCCAAACACAAAGCCTTGACAAGTCCATTCCCGTCTATATTCGCGCCGATGAGCGGCTGGCTTACAAAGATGTGATGTTTTTGCTAAAGACCGTCAAAGAGGCGGGTTTTAGCAAGGTCTCCCTGGTCACCGATGGATAAGCGCGGTACCTATTTCTTCCTTGGCGGTGTGAGCGCGCTGGTTTTTTACGGCGCGTTGTTGACGCTCCTGTTTCTATTTTTCAATGACCGATCCCATAAAAAACACTATGTCCCCAAACAGAGCGAGAGCATTGAAGTCTCCATTATGCAGGCCCCGCCTGCTCGGCCCAAGCCAATACCCAAACGGCCTGAACCGCCCAAAAAAGAGACCAAACCGATGCCCAAACCCAAGCCCAAAACCCCGGCGGCAACCAAACCGGCACAATCAAAGCCCGCTCCCCAAAACCGCCCCAGGGCCATCGCTTCGCTTTTTAAGGGCGTCAAGGTCAAACAGCCGGTTGAGACATCCCGGCCCGCCCGCCTGGCCAACGCCCCGAAGATCCGCTACAAACCCAAAAGCGCTCCTTCTCAAACCGCGCCGCGTCCCAGCGCGAAAAAACTGCTGGAGAAGATTA
>JAMOMS010000007.1 GCA_027067015.1 Campylobacterales bacterium
CAGGGCCATGGAGCGCTCGATCGTAAAGGCGATATCCACAAAAACCTCATCGCCCCGAAAGATCTCAAGGCGCTCGCAGACAAACTTATCCACCCGCCAACTCCCCGATCCGCGCGAAGAGCCGACGATAGAAGCTTGGCTTAAACAGCGTGCGCAAAATGACCCGAAGCATCGGCGTCTGTACCGTCGGCGGGCGCACGGCCCCCACCTCAAACCCCTCCCGGCGCAGGCTTTGGCGTACGGCCATCGCCGTGGCGATATCGGGCATGGGCACCGGCACGATCATCCCCTCGGGCAACCGGCCCGTTGCCGCCTCGGCACCAAGACGCAGGGCCTTGATCTTTTCTTTGAGCTTTTCTCTTTTTTTGTGAATATAGCCAAATCCCTCAATGGCCAACGCCGTATCAAAGAGCGACGGGGCCGTGGCGTAAATTTGCGATTTGGCCCGATTTTGCAGATAGCTTACAACCTCCGCGCTCGCCGACACGTAAGCGCCGTAACTGCCCAGCGCCTTACCCAAAGTACCCATTTTGATATGGTTGGGCGCGGGCGTAATGCCGTAGCGGTCAAACACCCCCATCAAACGGGGCCCCACGGTGCCCACGCTATGGGCCTCATCCACAATCAAAAGCGCCCCAAACCAGTCGGCGACCTCAAAAACCTCTTTGGGCACCATGTCGCCCTCCATTGAGTAGACCCCCTCCACGGCAATGATGCGCCGCCCTTTGACGGGTGTTTCGGAAAGCTTTCGTACCAGATCGTCCATGTCGTTATGGGCAAAGGTCACCACTTTGCCTTGCAGAAGTCTGGCCGCCGTCATGCCGCTGGCGTGGTAACGCGCGTCCATAAAGAGCACGTCCCGACGCCGCACCAGCGCCTCAATCAGCCCCAGGTTGGCCAAAAAACCGCTCCCAAACAGCGTGCTCTTCTCAAAGCCCGTGCGTTTGTTCAGCAGATCTTCCAGTTCCCGGTGAAGCGGGTGGTATCCTCCCAGATAGAGTGAGGCTTTGGGGGCGTGCCAGGCAAAGGCGCCGACACGCTTGCAGGCCCGTTTAAAGAGCTTTCTTTTATGCGCCAGCCCCAGGTAGTCGTTGGAGGCCATATCCACGGCATCGACATCAAGCGCGATCGGCTCGCGAAAACGCCCCGCGCGCTTGAGGGCTGTCAGCTCCTTTTCATAAAACATCTGCGATCTACCCTTCCAGCCACGGGAGCAGTTTTTCCACCGTCAGCCCCATGGCGCAACTCTCATACCCCACCACTTCGCGGATGTAGGGTTTGCAAAAGCCCTCCACCATGCACGCCCCCGCCTTGCCGCGCCACTCGCCGCTTGCGAGATAACGCGCCAGCTCCGCTTCATCGAAAGGATCAAAAAGGTAGCGGGTGACGGAGAGGTCTATGAAGGTCTTGCGCGCCGACTTGTAGACCATGCAGGTGATAATCTCAACCTCCGCGCCGCTTTGGCTCAGCAGGAGCGCTCTTGCCTCCGCTTCGTCTTTGGCCTTGCGCAAAATCTTGCCGCCCGCGCTTACGACCGTATCGGCGCAGAGCAAGGGTGTCTCAAGCCCACGTTCGGCTTCACACGCGCGCATTTTCCCCATGGCGGCGTGGTAGACAAAGTGGGCCGGCACCTCATACCGCAGGCTCTCTTCGTCAAAATCGCAAGGTTGTTGCCAAAAGGCCACCCCCGCTTTTTTTAAAATCTTTGCCCGTGTAGCGGAGCCGGAAGCGAGTATCACCATCTAAAAGCCCCGCAAAAAGATCCCAAGCACCAGCGCCAAAACGCCCAAGGCGATATTAACGGGCAACATCAGGTTGGCAATGGGCGCCATCCGCTCCCGTGCCCCCGCCAGGTCACCCGCCACAAAACGGCGCTCGGCCTCGTTGCGGCGGCGCACCATCAGCAGGTAGTTGCCCGTCATCGCCCCCCATATGCCGTATTTGACAAACACCGCCGTCTCCTCCGGCGTCCCTGGCACCGCAACGCTTAAGCCCATCACCAGGCCCGTGAGCAAAATCAACACAATAAAAGGCGCGACCAGCGCAAAGAGGTTACGCACGATCTCCAGCGTCCTGGCCAATCTCTGCCGGGGATCTTCAATATGTTGCAGGCCCGGATGCACGGCGATACGCATCCCGATCATCCCGCCGATCCAGACAATGGCACCCAATACATGGAAAAAGACGATGAAGAAAGCATAATCGGCAAAGAGTTCGACGGCCAATCCCCTCATGAGACCCTCTTAAGCTCACCCCGCGCGTACTGATGGATAATCTGGCCGATCAGCGTCTGGTAAGGAATCCCTTCGCTCAGCGCAATCGCTTTGATACGTTCAATGTCATCTTCAATCAGGCGGATGCTGATCGCCTTGCGCTTGCTCATGCGCGCAATGGTGTTTTTGGCGGCTTTGGCAAGCGATTGTTTAAGCTTTTCACCCTCTTCACCTTTCACCGGAACGAATTCCCCCCGCTCCACCGCTTCGATCATGGCCATCTCCTCATCCGTTTCGATGCGATCCTTTTTACTCATCATCGACCTCCAGATAGATTTTTGTCATTTTGCGACTGGGGTAGACGGTTTTTAAAAACCACCCGTCTTCCTCCTCTACGAAAGGTACCACATAAGCGTACTTCTCTATCTCTACTACCAAAATTTTCTGACCGGGAAAATTTCCGCTCGGATTTTCCAAAACATCCAACACCCGGCCACTTTCATAAGCGATCATAATGTCTTCAAACGACACATTGCGTTCTTGCTTGAGCTTTTCGTTTTTCTCATCACTCCAACGAAACAGCACCGCCTGCCCTTATGTATATTGATTGTATATCATTTTTTGGCGATTGTCAATCACCCCAACCGCTTTTTGAGATAGGCCAACGCTTTGGTTTTGGCCTCATCAATCGCTTCGGGCTTCTTACCGCCCGCTTGCGCAAAGTCGTCTCGGCCGCCGCCTCCGCCGCCAAGAATCGGGGCGATCTCTTTGACCCACGCGCCCGCCTTGACGGGGGTGCCCTTCTGTCCCGCGGCGATGAGTACCTTGTCGCCCTTTTTTTGAAAGAGCATCACCGCCACTTTGTCATGGGCGTTTTTCAGATCATCGATCATCTGCTTGATATCACCCGCGTCCACTTCATCCACCACCACAACGGTATCACCGATCTTTTCGGTTTTGACGTCGGCCTTTTTGCCCTTTTGCAGTTCCTTGATCTCGGATTTGAGCGTTTTGACCTGCTCCTGGAGCTTGGCGACCCCCTGGAGCGGTTCTTTGGCCTTGAGCTCATGGGAGATTTGCGAAAGAGTTGCGCGCATCGACTTGACCAGTTCGTAAGCCGCGTGGCCGCAGACCGCCTCGATGCGCCGCACCCCGGCGCTCACGCCGCTCTCTTTGGTAATCAAAAACATCCCGATCTCGGCGCTGTTTTTCACATGGGTGCCGCCGCACAGCTCCACGCTGGCGTCACCAAAACTCACCACCCGCACGGTTTCGCCGTACTTCTCGCCAAAAAGGGCCATCGCCCCCTTGGCCTTGGCGCTTTCGATATCCATCTCCTCGGTCTCGCCCGCGATGCCGCGCTCGATGATGTCGTTCACCCACTTCTCCACCTCAGCGATCTCTTCGGCGGTGAGCGCCTTGGGGTGGCTAAAATCAAAGCGCAGGCGATCGGCCTCTACCAAAGAGCCCGCCTGGGTGACGTGATCGCCCAGAATCTCCCGCAAAGCGCTATGAAGCAGGTGGGTAGCGCTGTGGTGCTTGGCGATCTCACGGCGTGAGGTATCCACGACGGCTTTTACCGTATCGTTTTCGCACAATTTCGTTTTAGCCGTCACTCGGCTAAGATTCAAATCAAAAAACTTCTTCGTATCGACCGCTTCGGCGATCGTCTGGCCGTCTTGATCCAGCAAAACGCCCCTGTCTCCCGCCTGGCCGCCGCTTTCGGCGTAAAGGGGCGTGCGCTCCAGCATCACCCACCCCGCTTGCCCGGGCTCAAGGCACTGGATGCGAGCAAAATTTTCATCCAGCAGGGCCAACACCCTGCTCTTTTCCTCCAGGCGATCATACCCGACAAAGACGTTGGGCCCAAAGGCTTCCAGCAAGGCTTTGAAATCACCCTCAACCTTGGCGTCGCCGCTTCCCTTCCAGGCCGCCTTGGCCCGCTCTCTTTGCTCGCTCATGAGGCGCTCAAACTCGGCGATATCGACCTCAATCCCTTTTTCTTTGAGCATATCCTGCGTCAGATCCAGCGGGAAGCCGTAGGTGTCGTAAAGTTTAAAGGCCACCGCGCCGCTAAAGCGCGCTTTGGTCTTGACCAGCTCCTTCTCAAACAGCTCGATCCCCGCGGCGATGGTGCCAAAAAAGCGCGCCTCCTCCAGGCGCATCGCCTCCTTGATAGCGGGGGCTTTCTCTTTGAGGTAGGTGTAGTGATTGCCCATAATCTCCACCAGCACATCCACCAGCCGGTGCATGAAGGGCTCTCTGAGTCCCAGCATATAGCCGTGGCGCACGGCCCGGCGCAAAATGCGTCTTAGCACGTAACCGCGCCCCTCGTTGGCGAAATTGACCCCCTGCGCCAGCAAAAAAGTGGTTGAGCGCAGGTGGTCGGCGATGACGCGATAGCTTGCGCCGCTTTTATAC
>JAMOMS010000008.1 GCA_027067015.1 Campylobacterales bacterium
CAAGACGCCTTCAGCCCCAAAAAAAATCCTCTGCTCTGGACCCAAGAGTATTTTGCCGAGCTGACCGCCAGATTGAGTCCCGACGCGATTATAACCACATATTCCAGCGCCACGCCGGTGCGCATGGGGATGGTGGCAAACGGTCTGTTTGTCTATGAGCCGCCCGAAGACGAGGTGCGAAGCGGCACGATCGCGTCGTTAAGGGACGATCTGCCCCTCAAGCTGATTGATATGGCGCTGAAAAAGGCGCGCAATCCCGCCGCGGCCGCGATGTATGATAGAGAGTATCTTTAAAGGAGGGTAGATGGACGGCAAAGCGCTGATCGCTTACGCCAAAGAGGCCATTGGCGCCGAATTTGGGCTGAATCCGCCCGTCGATTCCGAGGCGCTTAAAGCCGAAGATCCCGAACTGGCCAAAGAGCGGGCCACCTTCGTGACACTGACGCTGGGGGGCAGGCTAAGAGGATGCATCGGCTCCATCGTGCCCCATCGGCCGCTCATTGACGATCTGGTGGCCAACGCCAGGGCGGCGGCCTTTTCGGACCCCAGGTTCGCCCCTTTGTCGGTGGAGGAGTTTAAGAAGACGGCGGTGGAGGTGTCGCTTTTGAGTGTACCGCAACCGCTTGCCTATAGGGACGAGGCGGATTTGAGAGATAAAATCGTACCCGGCGAAGACGGGGTGATTGTGCGCCTGGGGGATCGGCAGGCTACTTTTTTGCCTCAGGTGTGGGAGGAGCTTAACGGTTTTGATCTCTTTTTCGGCCATCTTTGTCTCAAGGCCGGTCTGCCCGCCGATTGCCTCAAGGCCCATCCCGATATCTGGGTTTACCGGGTGCAAAAATTTAAAGAGGCTTAGGAGAGGCGGGCTTTCTCCTCACTCTTCATCAGCCACACAAAGACCTCCGCCACCGCCTGAAAGAGTTGGGGGTCGATGGTGGTGTCGATCTTCTGTTTTAAAAGGGCGTCGGCCAGGGCCTCGTTTTGAAAGAGCGGCACGTCGTAGGCTTTGGCTTTCTCAATGATTTTCAACGCGATCTCCCCTTTGCCGGAGGCCACGATTTTGGGGGCGCGATCTTCATGCATACGGTATTTTAGCGCCGCCGCTTTGGGGGTCAGCATAGGCGCTCCCCGCTAAAAAAGGCCAGCCAGCGGGTGCCGGGTAGCGTCTGGACGACCCGGTGGGGCGTATGGGCGGGAATGAGCAGAAAATCTCCCGGGCTCAACGAGACGCTACGGCCGTCCAGCCAGAGGGTCGCGCCTCCCTCTAGGAGCAAAACGGCCTCATCCTCTTCCTGGTCATACAAAACCGGCTCCGGGGTGTCGGAGCTTACAATCAGTTCGATGCGACACGTTTGGGAGGCCAGGAGTGTTTTGAACGTCTCCCCCGCTTCGGGTACGGGGAGTTCGTCAAACAGGTTGACAAGCATCAAAAAGCCTCGATGGGGAGATAAACGGGCCCGCTTGGGGTCAAACGGCTCTCAATAAGGTAGATGGTGGGTTCTATTTCGCCCGACACCTCTCTATTTTGTGTCAATATCTTTTGCCACCCCTCCTGTTTGGTATGTTTGATTCGGGCCAACGTGACATGGGGCGTGAAGGTTTCGTGAGGTTGCATCCCCAGCAGGGCGGCGATCTTCTCATGCAGTGCCCGCGCGACGACGGGGGAGGAGGGGGCGGCATAAAGAATGCGCGGGTTATGCGCCTCAAAAAGATCGACGCGGTGCAACGCGATGGGTAGCCTGGGAATCATCTTAAGTTCTCTGAGTCGGTCGATAAAGGGGGCGGGTGAGGGGTGTTCGCCCAGGAAATACCAGGTCAGATGCAGATTGGATGGCGGCGTGGGGCGCATATCAAAAAAGGGTTCAAAACGCGCCGTGATCTCGCCGACAGCGGATATTTGGGCGAAACTTCCCAGAAAAAGACGCATAAAGACTCCTAATAAAGAGATTGGATCTTCTCGATTGCCTCCCATGAAAGGGAGGGGGAAGAGGCGGAAAAAGATTGCAAAAGCCTGGCGACATAGCGTGCGAAAAGATCGGTTTCAATATTGACCCGGCGGCTGATTTGGTATCGGCCAAAGAGGGTATGGCGCATGGTATGGGGAATGAGCGTGAGGTAAAAGCCCCCGCTATCCACCCGATTAACCGTCAGGCTCACGCCGTCGACGGTGACGGAACCCTTGGGGACAAGATAGGGAAGAAAACGGGCGGGGAGGGTAATGTAAAACTCGGTTCCGTTGGTGAGTCGGGTGATCGACGCGACAGTGCCGACGGTATCGATGTGCCCTTGAACGATATGCCCCTCAAAACGGTCTCCCATGCGCATGGCCGGTTCGATATGCACTTCATCTTTGAGGTTCTCAACGGCGATGACGGCCCGTGTCTCGTCGGCCAGCTCCACGTCGAAGGTGCCTCTGCCCAGGGCAATGACGGTTAAGCAGGCGCCGTTGACGGCGATGGAGTCGCCGATTTGGGGACGATGGTCGGCTTGAAGGCGCAGAATGTTGTTGTAAAAAGCCGTGACTTTCGCGCGTTCTCTGACAAGGCCCGTAAACATACGCTCTCCTATTTCAAATATTGTATAAACTGCTCTTTGAGCTCTTGATCGGACAGGGTTTTGGGAATGACGGCGGCGATATTGTACTGTTTGGCCGTTAACAGAAGGGCACGGTTGATCTTTTTGGCAAAAAACGCGATTTCCGCTTCAGGCAGGTGGCGGTGGATATGCTCAATGATCCTCTCAATCGCCATGTTATGTGTTTGCGGGTTGAGTATAACGATGTCAAACCGGTGGTTCCGCAATTCCATGAGCGCCTGCTCGGCGCGGGTGGTGAGGGTGACGCTGATTTGGCGGTCAATCTCATGAATCACCTGCCTCGCGAGTGTCAGGAAACGCTCATCGTCATCCAAACAGAGGATACGAAAACGGTTTTTGGACTCCAGGTAGTTCAGCAGATCCAGAAGTTGGCGGTTCTCTTCGCTCAGTTTGCCGGTATCAAGCGTTTTGATATAGTATTTGAGGTAGGTAATGGAGCTAAACTCCTCGGTAATCCCCGCTTCCAGGAAAAACTTCTGTATCGCTTCGGAACGGTTGGCCATGGCCCACATCTTCGCGTCAAAGCGGTAGGCCAACACATCCATCACTTTGCGTAACTGCCCCTCTTTTTCGGCGACAAATTCGCCAAAAACTTTTTTGAAATGATCGTAATGGGCCTTGTAGAAGCTGTCAAGCTCTTCTATATAAAGACGGTTCTCCTCACTTAGTTTACCTGTTTCGTGAATGGCGTCAACCAGCGTTCGTTTGAGTATTTTGATCTCCCCGTCAAGTTGAAGGGCCGTATCGCTTTTGGGCTCTAACGCTTTGAGGCGTTCGTTCTTTTCTTTGATCTCCTTTTCCAATCGCGCGACGGTGTCTTGCAGGGCGGTGATACGCTCTTTGTTGGCCTCCATCGTGGCGCGAAGCTTACGGTAGCGGTGTTGTCTGTTTAAAAAGACCTGCTCATAGGCTTTGGAGAGGTAGGCGGTCTGTTTTTTGAATCGGCGATAGGTATCGTAGGCTTCCAGAAGTTGCCGGCGGATTTCGGAGAGTTCCACATTCTCAAAGCGGTTGTCAATTTCGGTCAGGTTGTTATAGGCGGTCTCCAAAAAGCGGCGCATTTTTAAAAAGTCAAGGCGCCGACTCTCACCCAAAAGGCTCTTTTGCGCCTCGATTTTGCGGGTGATATCCTCAAAGTGGATGGCGATGGCGCTTTCGACATCAACCTCCGGGGCAGGGGTGGAAGCGGGTTTGGCTTCTGTTTGGGGGGCGGACGCCTCGGCGGATGGGGTGACGGTTTGGGACGCGAGTGTCGGTTGGGGGTCGGACGCGTCGGCGGGCGTGATGTGTCTGGCGTGAATCGCGTCGGGCGTGAAGTGAACAATTTGGCCGACGCTCGGCATGGTTTCATAATCGTCCCAGTCGTCTACGGTGAAGTTGAACTTCTCTTTTTGGGGAGTGATGATTTTGCCCAGACCCGTTTCATCCGAATAGACGACAATCTTGCCCTCCATGATCGCTCCGTGGTTATAGATTGGTATTATCATATCTTTTTTACCCTCAAAAAGTTATAATCCGTGCAAATTTCGGCAAGGAAGGCGGATGGATTACGATGTCATAGTCGTCGGCGGCGGTCATGCGGGAATCGAGGCGGCGCTGGCGCCGGCGCGGATGGGCTTGAAAACCCTGATGATCACCATTCTGGCCGAGCAGATCGGCGCGGCAAGCTGTAACCCGGCCATCGGCGGCCTGGCCAAGGGACACCTGGTCAAAGAGGTGGACGCCCTGGGGGGCGAGATGGGCCTTTTGACCGACAAAGCCGGCATACAGTTTCGCGTGCTCAACGAGACCAAAGGGCCGGCGGTGCGGGGAAGCCGGGCGCAGATCGATATGGACCGTTACCGCATCGCCGCCCGAACGGTCTGTTTGAATACCCCCAACCTGGATATTAGGCAGGATATGGTCAACCGACTTTTGGTCGAAAACGGCCGGGTGCGGGGCGTGGTCACCGACCTGGGTGAGCGTTTCGGGGCCGAGGCGGTCATTCTGGCTACCGGGACCTTTCTGGGCGGGGTGATTCATGTGGGCAACGTC
>JAMOMS010000009.1 GCA_027067015.1 Campylobacterales bacterium
CCCATATCGTGCCCATATCGGTCATTGATGCGTTTAAAGTGGTCCAAATCCGCCAAGATCACCGATGTCTTATTCAAATCGATCCGGCGTCGAACCTCTTCAAGCATATTTCTGTTGTAGAGTCTGGTTAAAGGATCAATACTGTTTTTGCGCCGTTGAAGATAAAAGAGCACGGCCCACACCAGACTCATGGCAAAAAGCGCTATCAAAATGGCGGATATGCTCTTAAGCAGTCCCTTAATAGGAAGTATGAGCGTCCTAAAGCTCTCAAGCATACTTAACGAAACGTCAAAAACAAGTAAAAAACGCCCTTTTTGCCATATCTTCATAGGATAATAGTATGTAATCCACAATCCGGTAAAGTTGTTTTGAATGCGATAAACCGGTTGACCGCTACGCAGTGCTTGAAGCCAGGCGTCGCTGTCAGGATCAAATTTTTGACCAAACACGCCCCGCTCATCCACCTCATAAGAGCCGTCAGCCACATAGCGAAGCTTGCCCGTATCGTCAAGTTTTAAAATATAGACATAGCGAAAACTTTTGGTTGAAAAAAGAGAGAGAATATGGTTGACATGTTCCATGAGTGCCGGACTCTTTTTGAATACATCAACAGGCCGTTGCGGCACCAACTGCACAACTCTTACTTCAATATTTTGGGCAAACTCTTTGATATTTTTGCTCTGGTAGCGCAAAAAAGCCTCTGTTAACTCATCAAACGTTCGATCCACATATCGGTAAAAAAGTAGCACCGATACCGTGACGGCCAGCAATACGATCAAATAGATCAACGGGTAAGGAATCCGGTAGCGCAGTAGTTTTTCCCACTTCATCGCCACCCTTTGAGCGGATCGGCCACCGGTCTACTCCACATACTTTTCATACCGCTTCGGTAACGAGATATGGCGTGCCTTTAATATCTTCTCATTAAGAATGATATTGGGGCGACCCTTCTGCCAGAAAAAAGCACCGATAAGTTTATCTTTATATCGCATATAATCCCGGTACGAAAGGACAAAAATCAATTTTTCCTTGGTGTTATCACAATCTTGAAAAAATATTTCGGGCGTCTTGACAAAAACCACATCCGCCAAGAGACAGTTGCGTACCAAACGCATCGATCCCTTTGTAAAAGCGTCAGAAGGGACGGTAAAATCGGTATAAACGGAAGGCACCGTTTTACCGGTAACCAACTGGGCCAGGTTTTCAATGATACGCATCTTCAACTCTTGCGCCGTAATACCCCAAACGGCAACACTTAAAAGGGTCAAAAACAGTATCAACCGTTTCAAAACTGATACTCCACGCCTATCCATGCCCGTCTATCCAACACATCCACACCGTTTAACTCGGTTTTTGTGCCGCTGAGGGGGTTAAAAACAACATAATCCTCTTTGAGGGCCCGACCCAAAATGTTGTTGGCTTTAAAGAAAAACGAGAGGGTTCTTGAGTAGCGATAAGTCAACGCCAAATTCAAATCTACCCCTCTATCGGAGACCTCTTTGAAGCGCTTGTAAATGATATCGGCATAGATATCCCACGCCTGTAGGGTGGCGTGCCAGGCCGTGCTGAGGGCAAAATTTTTAGCCGAAGGCATACCGTTGCGATAGACATTAATACTCTCCCACGCTTGAAACGACAACTTACTAAGCGGGCTAAAACGATACAGCCCCTCAACCATAAAACTGTTGATACTGACATGATCGTTCAAATTGACATAAAACGGCACACCCTGGGCACCCGATTGCAAAAAGACGCTATCAAACATATACATACGTGAAGCCAGCACCGAACACTCATACGTCGGCATCCGATAGATCAGTTTGGTAGCGGCGGCGATACCCCACTCTTTATCCGGGTCACTGTCATGAAAAAACTTGTAACGGTTTAAGTAGTAGGTACGCATTACCGGTACCGTCTCGGCATACATTAAAAAGTTTTTGCTAATCCATCGGCCGTTATTGTAAATATAACCCAACCGTCCCGTAAACAAAGAGGTATCGCGAATATTGCCGTTTTCAATGTTTCTATCCAGTTTAATCGAGCCGATCAACATATGGTTGGGGTTAAACAGATAGCTGTTTTCGCTGAAAGCGGAAAAGACCAACCGGGTATCATACCCGTTGTCCGGTTGCGGATTTGGGGTATGCGCCAGGTTAAAATGTTTAAGGCGAACCTGCAAGCCGGTCTCATTTTTCCATTTTCCTACTTGCCACCCCTTTTTGAACTGCGCATCCACGATACTCTCTTGTATTTGGGAGTGATCTTGATAATAGGGGGTCGCAGTCGGAGGGTTTCCGTTTAAAACAAAACCGAGCGCATACGGCGGCTTACTCTCATCGTCATAATCGCTTTGCGAAAAGGAGAGGTTGACAAAAGCGTTGACTTTTTGATCCTCATCTTTATAATACCAGCCGCCGTAATAGTAATAAAAATCGAATCTTGGATCCTTGGACTGCAAATCCATACTCTCGCCCATAAAGGCGTCAACCTTGCCGTTTAAGGCCTGAAACTCAAAACGGTGTTTCCCCTTTCGCCACTCCGCGTAAGCGGTGGTATACTCTTTGTTTCGCTTGAGGGTATTGCCGTTTGGCGCATAGACATCCTGTCGTTTCAAATCGGTATAGTTGGCAAAGAGCTGATACGCCCAATCCTCTTCGCCCGTGGCGGTATAGCCATAGACCTCATTTGTTCCTCTGCTACCCAACAATGCGCCCAAAAGCGTGGTGTTTTCGCGTTTGGGATCTTTGGTATAGAGTTTGATAACGTAGATGGCGCCCTCCACCCCGAAAGTCTGCGAAGGTATTCCCAAATAGATTTCGGCATGATCAATGAAGGTCATATCCATCTGGCCAAAAACACGCAATCCGTCATTGGTAAAGACGCCGGAAATGGCCCTGTCATTGATATAGACACGTACCCCGTTGGGAACGGGGGGCTGACCGGGCAAATAAAAAGGATAGGTCAACCCGTACTGATCTTCAGTATAGCGGAAAAAGGGGATTCTCTCCAACAGCTCTTTAAGCTGGTGGATCTGCATTCTCTCCAAATCCTGGCGTGTATAAACCTGCAAAAACCCGGCGCTTTCACGCCTGGTTTGCTCAGACAGATCGGCTTTTTGGGCATACTCGCCAAGCAGTGCGTCCAAATCGTCGTTTCCCCATAACGTAGTAGCGAGTACCGACGCCAGGGCAACCGACCAGATTTTACGCATTACAGCTTCCTTCATTAACAAGGTATGGACAATTCTAACGGCTTTAACTTTAAAGGAAGATAATTATTGTTTTTATAAGGATTAATTATTTTCTAATTTGAGGCAAAAAAGCCGGAAAGCGCGTACTTTCCGGCTTTTATCAATGGATGTCTACTACAATTTCACCATTTCTGGCGTCAAATGTTACACGGTTGCCCTCTTTGACCTTCTCTTCCAAAATCAGTTCGGCCAGCCGGTCTTCGACAATCTCATAAAGCGCACGTTTCAGCGGCCGCGCGCCGTAGACCGGATCAAAGCCCGCTTCGGCGATGAGGGCTTTGGCTGAATCGGTGAGCTCCAGTGTGATATCCCGCTCTTCCAGCTTGGCCTGGATACCTCTAAAGAGGATCTCCACAATCTGCGTAATGGCCGCCTGATCGAGCGGGTTGAAGATCACCATATCATCCAGGCGGTTGAGGAACTCGGGCTTGAAGTAGTGCTTCAGCTCATCCTTGACCGCCTTTTCCCTGTCTTCAGGGTCTTTGAACTCCATGATCTTGTCGGAGGCGATGTTGGACGTGAGGATAATGATGGTGTTTCTAAAGTCCACCGTCACACCCTTGTTATCCGTCAGCCGTCCGTCGTCAAGCACCTGCAACAGCACATTGAAGACATCCGGGTGCGCCTTTTCGATCTCGTCAAACAGAATGACGCTGTAAGGCTTGCGGCGCACCGCTTCGGTCAGCTGACCGCCCTCTTCGTAGCCCACGTAGCCCGGAGGCGCGCCCACCAATCGGCTGACGGCATGCTTTTCCATATATTCGCTCATATCAATGCGTATGAGAGCTTTTTCGGTATCAAACAAAAACTTCGCCAACGTCTTGGCCGTCTGGGTTTTACCCACGCCGGTGGGCCCCAGGAACATAAAACTGCCGATGGGCCGGTTGGGCTCGCTCAGACCCGCTTTGTTGCGCTTGATGGCGCGGGCGACGGCGTGAATGGCCGCGTCTTGGCCCACGACCTCCTCTTTGAGCACCTCCTCGACCTTGAGGATCTTCTCTTTTTCGCTCTGGAGCATCTTGGTGACCGGAATCTGGGTCCAGCGGCTGACGATCTTGGCGATCATCTCCTCATCGACCGCGTTTTTAAGCAGTGTGCCCTCTTCTTGCATCCGATCCCACTGGGCGTTGAGATCTTCAAGCTTCTTCTCAAGCTCCGGGATTCTGCCGTATTCAATTTCGGCGGCTTTGTTAAAATCGGCGCTCCGTTTGGCCACCTCCGCCTCGTGACGCAGTTTCTCAATCTCCACCTTGATCTGGGCAATCTCGTTAAAGACCTGCTTTTCGGTCTCAAACTGCGCCTCGAGTTTGCGTTTTTTCTCCTCCAGATCAGCCAACTCTTTTTCGATCTCTTCC
>JAMOMS010000010.1 GCA_027067015.1 Campylobacterales bacterium
ATGTTGCGCTGGAACGTGTTGCGTTTTGCGCTCCTGCTCGGCCTTCCCCTGGCGGCTCTGTGGGTCGGGGTGGGGTATCAGACGTGGGATATGCTGGTGGCGCTATGCGCCAAAGTGATCGGCTGGATTCCCTTTTCGGTGGTCAAAGCCAACGGCGCCATGATGATCCTCTTTTTTATTTGGCTCATCGCCGTACTGGTCTCTTTCGCGGCCCTGACGGCCCTGGTGGGCCCGCCGATTCTGCGCTACTTCAAAGAGCGTACCTACTACTTCTACACCTTTACGGCTCTGCTCGGTTTTTCCGGTTTCTGGGCCGCCGCCATGTTCTACAAGTGGGACGAGATATTTCCCCGTGTAGAGAAACTGCTGGCCCTATTGCCTTTTAATACGGTGGCCGAAGCCTCGGCCGGCTTACTGGCTTTTTACCTGTTTTACAACCTTTTTATACTTTCACTCTTTTTCGCGGTGTCACTCTTTAGAAAACGGTTCCTCGAACCCTTGCGCGAGCAGTACTACCCCTCTGTCACACTGCCACAGGAGCGGGTGGGGCGGTTTCACGGTGTCAGACTGATTAACGACGCTTTCTTCTTTCTGGTTATCTCATTAATTTCAGCGCCGGTCCTTTTCATTCCTATCGCCAACGTGATTGTCCAGCTCTTTTTATGGGCGTGGCTTTATAAAGAGTCCTACTTTCTATCTACCTGTAATCTCTACTGTTCCAAAGCAGACCATGAGAAGCTCACCCGCCACCGGGCCGTGATCGCTGTGGTGGCCATTATGGCGGCGGTGCTCAACTTTGTGCCGGTGGTCAACATCTTCACACCCTTTTTCGCCCAACTGATGTTCTTCCACTGGATTATGGAACATCGCCAATCCCAAAAAAGCGAGGAGGCGTAAATGGCCCATCCCCTTGCAGGTCAGCCCGTTTTATCTGAAATGCTTACCGACGTTCCCACCCTTATTGCCGCCTATTACGAGTTTGCGCCTGACCCGGCCGTCACGACCCAACGGGTCTCTTTCGGCACCTCCGGGCACAGGGGGAGTGCTTTGAAAAAGAGCTTCAACGAGGCCCATATCCTGGCGGTTACCCAGGCCGTTTGCGACTACCGCAAAGAGCAGGGCATCAACGGGCCGCTCTTTATCGGCCGTGACGCCCATCCGCTCTCTACACCCGCGCTCATGACGGCCGTGAGGGTGTGCGCCGCCAACGGTGTTGAAACGCGCATCGCGCCGGACGACAGCCAAACCCCCACACCCCTGGTAAGCTTTGCCGTTTTGGAGCACAACCGCGCCCATGAAAGCAGGGCCGACGGCATTGTCATCACCCCCTCCCACAACCCGCCCGAAGACGGCGGCTTCAAATACAACCCGCCAAGCGGCGGCCCCGCCGACACCGACGTAACCGCCTGGATCGAGACGCGGGCCAACGCCATACTTGAAAACGGCAACGACGAGGTAAAAGCCTGGCGCTACGAGACGGCCATACAAAGTCCGAATATCGCGCGATACGACTTCATCACACCCTATGTGAACGCCCTGGAAGAGATCATCGACATCAAAGCCATCAAAGCGGCCAAATTGAGACTGGCCGCCGATCCCATGGGCGGTTCGGCGCTGGAGGTCTATCAGGCTATCAACGCCCGATACGGGCTTGAGATCGATATTGTCAATACCCGTGTCGATCCGACGTTCTCTTTCATGCATCTCGATCATGACGGCAAAATCCGCATGGATTGCTCCTCCCCCTGGGCCATGGCCTCATTGGTGGCGTTGAAAGATCGCTACGATCTGGCCTTTGGCAACGATACCGACGCCGACCGCCACGGCATCGTCACCCCGTCGGGGCTGATGAACCCCAACCACTACCTAAGCGTAGCGGTCTGGTATCTTTTTGGCCATCGGCCCCGATGGCCAAAAGAAGCCAGGGTAGGCAAAACCCTCGTCTCCAGCCTCATGATCGACAAAGTCGCGGCCCAGCGGGGCAGGGCGGTGTATGAAGTGCCGGTGGGCTTCAAGTGGTTTGTCGAGGGACTGCTAAAAGGTACGCTCGGCTTTGGGGGCGAAGAGAGCGCGGGGGCGAGTTTCCTGCGCTTTGACGGCACTCCCTGGTCAACAGACAAAGACGGCATTATCATGACCCTGCTGGCGGCTGAGATCCGCGCGGTAACAGGCGAAGATCCCGCCCGCATCTACCGGGAGCTGGAAGCGCGCCACGGCAGGGCCTACTACGCCCGTACCGACGCCCCCGCCACGCCGGAGCAAAAGAAGCGTCTTAAAAACCTCAAACCCGATGACATCACGGCCAAGAGACTGGGAGGCGATCCGATTGAAGGGATCTTTACCGAGGCCCCCGGCAACGGCGCGCCCATCGGCGGGCTCAAACTCACCACCCGCCGGGGCTGGGTCGCCATGCGCCCTTCGGGGACCGAGGATATTTATAAAATCTACGCCGAAAGCCTCCACTCCGAAGAGCACCTGGCAGTACTTAGCCAAGAGGCCTTGGCCATTGTTTCCGCCCTTTTGATGGAGCGTAATTAAGATGGGATTGGCAATTTTATGTTCCGGGGGTGACGCGCCCGGCATGAACGCCGCCATCAAAAAGTTTGTCGATTATCTACAAAAACGGGGAGAAACACCCTATCTTATCTATGACGGTCTGGAAGGGCTTATAGACGGCCGAATCAAAAAAGCCGCCCATGAGGATGTGGCAGGCATCCTGCACCGCGGCGGTTCGGTTATTCGCTCGTCCAGATCCAAGCGCTTTTATGAGTATGCTTATCGCCAACAGGCATACACCAATCTAAAAAAACACGGTATTGAAGGGCTGGTTGTTTTGGGGGGAGACGGCTCCTTCTGCGCCATGGCCCGTTTTTGCGGTGAGTTTCCCGTGCGCGTTGTCGGGATACCGACAACGATTGATAACGATATTTACGGAACGGATTACGCGTTGGGCGTTGATACGGCGCTTAACACCATCCGCGACGCCCTGGATAAAATCTACGATACCGCCAGCAGTTTCAACCGGGCGTTTGTGGTTGAAGTCATGGGGCATCAATCCGGCTATCTGACGGCTCTTTCAGCCATCGCTTCGGGGGCGGAAATCTGTGTAATTCCAGAAAAAGAGTTTCAAATCTCTCTCGCGCAGGAACGTTTGAAAAAAGAGATCTCCCAAGGGCGGCGATATATTTTGGCGCTGGTGGCCGAAGGGACGGGCCGAACCGAAGAGATCGCCCGGTGGATCGAGAAGAGCTTACATTTTGAAACCCGTGTCACGATCCTTGGCCATATTCAGCGCGGCGGCGTACCGACCTCTTATGACCGCATGATGGCGTTTGAGTTTGCCGTCATGGCGGTTGATTATCTTTTGGATCATCCAACCTCAAACGTCGTGACGGTCTTTTATGAGGGGCAGTTCGCGCTTAAAAAGATTGAGGAGGTGGCAAACAAAAGGGCGCCGCTACAGCAAAAATATATCGCCATGTTGGATCGTTTGGATTGATTTGTCTCTCTTTTTACGTCAAAATACCCATAAAAAAGAATGGAGTTAAATTTTTGTGAGTCGCATGAAAGATATCTCTCCCGTCTCCACACCTGCCTGGCAAAAGCTTAAAACGCTTTATGAAAAAGGAGCGGGACGAAACCTGCGCCGGCGTTTTAGCGAAGAGCCCGACCGTTTTACACGCTACAGCCTCGACTTTGAGGGGCGCATGATCGTGGACTTTTCCAAACACCTGATAGATGATGAGATTTTTGCCGCTCTGATGGAGCTGGCGCAGGCGTGTGAGGTCAAAGGCGCGACGGAGGCGATGTTTGAGGGGGAGATAATCAACCGCACCGAAGGGCGTGCCGTTTTGCATACGGCTTTGCGCAACCTCTCCGACACCCCTGTCTATGTTAACGGACGTGACGTGATGCCCGACGTTCGGGCGGTATTGAAAAAGATGGAGCTGTTTTGCCGGGACGTTCATGAACAGCGGTGGCTGGGGGCGACGGGTAAACCGGTCAGTCACGTGGTCAACATCGGCATCGGGGGGTCTGATCTTGGACCGGTCATGGTCACCGAGGCGTTGAAACCCTTTTGGAAAGAGGGGATCACCCCCCGGTTTGTCAGCAACGTAGACGGCACCCACATCACCGAGACCCTCAAAACCCTCGATCCCGAAACCACGCTCTTTATTGTCGCGTCCAAAACCTTCACGACACAAGAGACCATGGCCAACGCCCAAACCGCCAGGGCGTGGCTGGAAGAGAGACTGGGCAAAGAGGCCGTCAAACACCACTTTGTCGCCGTCAGTACCAACAAAGAGGCGGTGGAGGCGTTTGGCATCGATCCTGATAATATGTTTGTTTTCTGGGATTGGGTAGGGGGGCGCTACTCGCTCTGGTCGGCGATTGGCCTCTCCATTGCTTTGACGGTGGGATTTGAGAATTTTATGGCGCTACTGCGGGGAGCGCACGCCATGGACAACCACTTCCGCCACACCCCGCTTCATCAAAACATTCCGGTCATTCTGGCCATGCTGGGGGTGTGGTACCGCAACTTCCACGGCACAGCCACCCACGCCGTTTTGCCTTACGATCAGTAC
>JAMOMS010000011.1 GCA_027067015.1 Campylobacterales bacterium
GTGATGGTTAGGATCCTTTATTCCAGAAAAGCAAAAAAATATGAAGATATACACGGTACGGCGCATTGGGCCGATGAAAATGAGATAAAAAAGATGGATATTTTGGATCAAAAGAGTGGTGTGTATATTGGCGGGTGGCAGGATAAAAAGGGAAAAATTCACTATCTGAGACACAACGGGCCGGAGCATATATTGGTGTTTGCGCCGACGCGATCCGGTAAAGGTGTCGGACTTGTGATCCCTACGCTTTTGGCGTGGGATGAAAGTGCCGTTATTCTTGATATTAAGGGTGAAAACTGGGTCTTGACATCCGGTTGGAGGCAAAAATACGCCCAAAACAAGGTGCTTAAGTTTGAACCTGGCGCAATTGAGGGAAGCGTAAAATATAATCCTTTGGAAGAGATCCGATTGGAAACCGAATATGAGATAAGCGATGTGCGGAATGTCGCTATGATGCTGATGGATCCTGACGGTAAAGGGTTAAATGACTATTGGCATAAAGCGGGATACAGTTTTTTAAACGGATTGATTCTGCATTTTTTATACAAGACAAAAAAAGAAGAAGGACGCACCGTATCGCTTTCCGAACTTTATAAAAAATTGAATGACCCGAGAAAATCGATTACGGATCTGCTTGAAGAGATGCTCAATTACGATCATCTGGCCGGCATGACACACGAAGCGGTAATGGCCGCGGCCAGAGAGATGGGCAATAAAGCTCCTGAGGAACAATCGGGTGTGCTCGGCACCGTCAGTGCAGAGCTTGCATTGTATGCCGATCCTATTGTGGCAAAAAACACCGGCTGTTCGGAGTTTAGACTAAAAGACTTAATCGAAAGCAAAACATCCCTTTATATCGTCATTAACCCAAGAGAGATTGACAAGATGCGGCCGTTGGCCAGGCTTGTTATGAATCAGATACTAAGGACTTTGACGGATAACGCCCATCTTGGAAAAAGAAAAAATCGGGTCCTGTTGATGTTGGATGAGTTTGCGAGCCTCGGAAAGATTCAGATTTTCCAAGAGGCCATAGCGTATATGGCCGGATACGGGGTCAAAGCATATATTATAGTTCAGGATTTGACACAACTATACAATGCTTATGGCAAGGATGAATCGATCATGTCAAACTGCCATGTCAGGGTAGCGTATGCACCGAATAAAGTGGAAACGGCGGAACTCCTATCCAAAATGGCCGGTGTAACGACGGTCGTCAAGCCGTATGTAACCACTTCGGGAAGCAGGATCGGCGTCGTTTTGGGCAATGTGACAGAAACATACCAGGAAGTTTCAAGGCCGTTGCTTACACCTGATGAATGTATGAGACTGCCAGGACCCAAAAAAAACGCCAAGGGGGAGATTGTCGAGCCCGGTGATATGCTGATCTTTATAGCCGGAAATACGCCTATCTATGGCAAACAGATCCTTTTTTTCAAGGATAAAGTGTTTTTAAAAAGATCGCAAGTGCCTGCGCCAAAGCATAGTGACAAAGTAAGGCGATGTAAAGAAACGGCCAACGACACAGAGACGGAGTTTGAATCTTTTGATACTTTTTAGTTGGCCGGTCGTAGGTATAGCTGTAGGGTTTGTGGCTTGGGGTCACGATCTGCATTGGAGTATCTTGGCCATGTCGCTTTTGGGTATATATCTTTTGGCAAAGCGAAGGAGAGAGGTTTTTGGATTCGCTTTCGGATATTACCTCGGTGCTTCAAGAGGATTGCTTTTGGGCGCGCATAACTATTTTGGTGATTGGCCGATAGCAATGGCAATATGGCTAGGTACGGCTTTTTTTGTTGCGATGGTTTGGGCTTTTGCCTGGCATAAAAGTATTGAGTGGAGGACGGCATTATTGCCGACGGTCATATTGGTACTAATACTCCCGCCGATAGGCTATATATCCTGGGTCAATCCGATAATGGTTGCCGGTTTGGTTTTTCCTGGAACAAAGCTGATTGGTATGGCTTTGATTATTATAGCGGTCTGGGCATTGGTGCATTTAATGAAATCAAAGAGCCAAAAACTTCTTGCTTTGATTTTGTTTTGTACCGTAGCGGCTATAGCTGCGGTTGCGCAGATAAGGTATGAGAGAAAAATTCCCGTCGGCATAGAGGGGGTAGATACAAAGTTTTGCGGCGAGGTACAAAACATAACACAAAAAATAAGACGGTTAAACTATATTGTAGCCAGGACGAATAAGATTAAGAGTCCAAATGCGCTTTTTGCGGAAGGGTTTATCGGTTTTTGGTCACCGGTAGATCAAATGGCCTTTAACGGACTTTGGAACGGGAAAAAAGTTTATTTGGGAGCTTATGTGGGTCGAAATATAGATGATTATGAAAATGTCTTGTTGGAAGTAACGAATAGCAAAACGAAAATTATCTACCGACAGCGCGTACCGGCTCCGATTTCTATGTGGGGGAACGGGGCTAAAGCTCATCTGTCCGGATCCGGGGTGGTATGGATAAACGGTAAGAAAACCGGGATACTAATTTGTTACGAACAACTCATAGCCCCCACGGCTTTATGGACCTATTTGCAAGATCCGGTGATGGTTTTGGCTCCGTCGAATCTTTGGTGGAGTCCCAAAAGTATTTGGAGCATTCAAAGACAAAATCTTGAATTATGGGGGCGGCTTTTTAATATTCCGTATATTATGGCCGTCAATACCCCCTGTTTTTAATTTGGTGCTTTTTCCATTCAACCTCTTCGCCTTTTGAAAGAGGGGTCGGGCCGGGTCAGGGTTATACGCTCCTTGGCGGTTGCTTGGTCGTTTACGGCATGCGCGAGGGAGATATCGGGGGCACTCTTTTTTGCCTGAACGGAGAGGGCGGCCTCTTTTTTCTCTTGCAAAGTGAAAAGAAACGCTTTTAAGGGTTCGAGGCTCAGTGATGTCGCGGGGCCGTTGTAGGCTCTTGCTTCGATATAGGGGTTGGTTTTGTTGAGCGATAGCCTGGGGTTTGTGACGGAATAGCCTTTCCAATGCTCCCTGGAGTTGTGCACAAAAAGGTCGGGGGAGAGTTTGGTTTGGGGCAGGAGGTTGTCGGTAAGGGCGTTTAGATAGGCGCGACCGACGAAATCGGAGAGTCTGCCAAGGCCGTCTTTTGGGTAACTGCCTCCGATGTCGCTGTGGGCACCCGGCAGGGAGATGGCGGCGCAGAGCCTGTTGCTGCTGAGACCTTGTTTGACATTGACGGTCAGGGGGAAGAGCGTTCGGAACTCGTCGGCCGCGTTGATTTGAAGGGCCGAGAGGGTAGAGTCGCTTAAAGCAAAAGCGGAGGGCTCACTTAATTCTTTGGAACTCTGATGGACCGGATCAAAAAGAAGAACAGCCTGTTTGATCTCTTTGGCATCGATCAGTTTTGGATGGGATTGTATGGTATTGGTGCCGGTAATCGTTTTTTCATCCATATTGACGATCCCCTCTTTGTGGATCATTTGGTTAAGATAGGAGGCGACGGCGCATCCCCTGCTAAAGCCTACGAGGATGACGGAGATTTGGGCGTTTGGGTTCTCCCTTTTCCAGGCGGTGGCCTGGTTGGAGAGTTTTTTATAGATATCCTTTGCCCGGTTGGTGACGCTGTAGCCGATGGCGCCGTCAAGCATGGCGGAGGCTTTGTTGGGTTGGGTGCCAACCCCCTCTTTGTAGATGAACGCGATGTTGGGGTTGGCCCGGACTATGGGTTTTAGGTCTTCTCGCAACTTTGCCACATTCGTAAATTTATTGGGATCCGACAGGTTGTTGCCCGTGCCGTCGGCGAGGACAAAGAAGAGCCTGGCGTCAGGGTTGTTGGGATCGTAAAGAACGGGAGTCTCCATCAGCTCCAGCGAGGTGAGGGTCTCTATGACTTGCCCGATCTCCCGCACCCCGACCTCTTTGGAGGAGACATTTTCGTTAAATTTGAAGTAATCTCCCATAACCGCTCCTAGAAGGTCTTGGAGAAGACTTTGATAAGGTCGCGTCTTGGTTTGAGTTTGTTGGTGCCCGGGACCCTTAGATACACATAGATGTTGGAATAGATGTTGAGGGTGCGGTCATCGACCTCCAGGATAATGTCCGGATAGAGTTGCAGGGGGTCGTCCCACCAGATGCGATCTTCATCCTCTTTGACGTGGGGGATGATTTTATCTTTGAAGATATCCTCAAAGTCAAACACATACGAGATGGGGTTGTCCGCTTTGTCCCGCCAGCGTAGTTTGACTTTGCTTTCGAAAACCTTGTAACTTCCCATATCTGCTGAGGGCTGGTATCCTTCGGGTTTGGGGCCGGCAATTTTTCTTTCTCCATCGTTACGTTCTCTGGTATATTGTCCGATGGCAAGATTGCCGTATTGCAGATACAGATCACTGGCGTTATAGCACTCCAGTCCGAGATAGTGCCTATCTTTAAAGCGGATGACCCGCTCTTGTTTGTCGGGTTTTTTGGGGTGGCGGCGTTTTTTTAAAAAGTTGAACATACAGGCTCCTTTTTTGAGAGATGGGGTGTTTTGGTTGGCAAGTATTTATGGCCGTCAATACCCCCTGTTTTTAATTTGGTGCTTTTTCCATTCAACCTCTTCGCCTTTTGAAAGAGGGGTCG
>JAMOMS010000012.1 GCA_027067015.1 Campylobacterales bacterium
ACCCTGACAGTTGACACAGTGGTAGGCAAAGCCGGTATCCTCTTTCTTGCCGCGGGTAAAGTCAAACTCGTTGCGGTACATCTCTTCGGTATAGGTGGTATTGGGATAGTTATGCTTCCCGTTCTCCACGCTGATCACACCGGTTTTTGCAAAGAGCGACCCCTGCGAGGCGACCATGGCCGCCGTCACACCTGAAAACTTGAGAAAATCCCTTCGTTTGTTGTTTACCATCGTCTTGCTCCCTTATCGGTGAATCGGCAGGTTCATATTGTTGCCCCAGGTATCCCAGGCGCCGGAATAGACCTTGACATTTTTGTAGCCGAGAATCTCCAGCGCCGTTACAATCTCCGAACCGCGGCCCGCGCCGACCTGGCAATAAGCGTAAATGGTCTTATCCGGGGTAACACCGTAGCTCTCAAACATCTTTTTCAGCTCTTCGGGTTTGCGGAAGCTCTTTTTGCGATCAAAGTCGGTTACCTTTTTCCACTCAATAAACTTGGAACCCGGAATATGCCCGCCCCGCGCCACGTTATCCATCTTCCGCTCACCGATAATTTCGGTCATGCTTCGGGTATCGATAATGACATATTTGCTCTTGTCGCCGTTTTTGCGAATGTCCTCAACCGCCCTGTAAACCTCTTCGGAAGTCGCCAGCATTTCAGGACGCGGATGGGTGATCTTGTAGTGGGTATGGTGCCATTTGGGCTCTTTGCCTCTTTGCACCAACAACGCAGGCTCCAGCGCTTTCATCTTCTTCTTGATCGTCTTGACCTTGGCTTTTAATGCCTTGGCTTTGGCCATATCACCCGCTTTTTTGGCCTTTCTTGCCGCGCGCTTGAGCTTTCGGGCCTCCATCTTCAGCGCGTCATATTTTTTCTGGTTGGGATCAAGCGCTTTAATGCCGTCCTGACCGCCGTCAAGTACATAGACCTTTTCATGACCGAACGATTTGAAAAAGCTGTAAACCCCCGTGGCGTTGGGACCGCGCCAGTTGTCATAGGCGATAATCGTATCGCTGTTTTTGATCCCCTTACTGCTAATGTAATGCTCCGCGTGCTCGGGACACTGATAAAGCGGCTCGCAATGGAGGTTGCCCATAATATCCGCGTGATGCAGATGGTGGGCATACATCTCCCTGGCCCCTCGAATGTGACCGCCCTCATAAGCTGTCTCGCTGTCGCCGCAGACAAACACGACCCCCGGTTTGCCGATCAGTTTAATCGCCTCCTCGGGCGAGATGGTGATCTTCTCACCCGCGAAGAGTCCGGAAGCAAACAGCAACGCCGACACCCATAATGTCGCCTTCCACTGCTTCATTATCGCTCCTTATAGATAAGTTCAAGCCGCCTAATGCGCCTTTTTTCGGGGCTTCCCGATACACCTCCATTGTAAGGGCGCCACTCTTAACTGAAACTGAATGCATGAAAAATTCTTATTTTTATTGCAAGTTGATCATAAAAAAAAGAAATTGTATCCAAGTTGTGCAGTTTTCATGATCAACGCATCAATTTTTTTTGACAGAAACGAAAACTTTTTTTCAAAACGTCTCGCTTTGCGGTGTCGATGCCTTGTATTGGGACTATCGCCGCCCGGTTTGTGCTACCATTGAATCAAACCAATACAAAAGGATAGGTATATGCAGTCCGAAGAGGCCATACGTCAACTTGAAGATCGGCATCTGCCTTTGGAAAAGGTTGAAGAGATCTTTTTGACATTTCGCGACAATATGCAGGTCGTGGGCCAGGTGGCCATGAACCTGAGCCTGCGCACCAGTGTCTACGCGCCCGAAAAATCGGCCCACCCCCTTATGGGCAAACTGCTGACGGCATTGGCGGAGGTTGAAGATATGGGAAGCCGCTGGGCGGTGGCCAAAAACCCCCATACCCCCGTGGAAGTACTCACCAAACTGGCCGACGATGAGGTCAATCTGGTCAGGGCCCTCGTGGCGGCCAACCCCAATACGCCCCCTGCCGTACTTCAACGGCTCTTTAACGACGAGAAGATTGTCCGCGACGGCCTTTCAGGCAACCCCGCCACCCCCGCTAAACTCCTGAACACCCTTTCAGACGACACGGATAGAATGGTGCGTATACGCCTGTGTGAAAATCCGGCCACCCCGGAAAAGACACTTGCCAAACTGTGCGACGATCCCGACCCTTCCGTCGCCAAAGCGGCACAGGTCAACCTGCAAAAGCGAAGGAGCGCCTCATGAATAAGAACCCATCCACACTCCCTCCCGCTTACGAGGGGATCGAAAGACAACTGATGGCCGTCTATTACAGCGGTGTGTACATCACCAACCGCGATATCGTCCATGTGGCCCAAACGGTTGGGTTGACCCTGCCGCTCAAAGATCGCACGGCCCTTTTGAAAGAGCTGATGGGCTATGCCCATGAGAAGGGGCTTAAAAAAGAGATCATGCAGGGCTTTGCCGCCCTTTTTCACCAAAGAATCCAAAGCTACCAAAACCTGCTTGAACACTTCCCCCAAACAGCCCCGGTGTTAAACGCAACCATTCAAAAAGCCCAGGCCACCGCCAGGCTACTGCAAAAAGAGGCAAGGAGTCATCCTTATGATTTATGACAAACTGCGTACGATCCTTTATCCGGGGCTGGAGAGAAACATTGTCGATCTCAAAATCGTCGAATCCGTCAAAACCGACAACGGCCAAACCGTTATTACCCTCTCCATGCAAAACGACGAAGCCTTTGAGGTGTTGACAGAGCGTATCAAAGAGAAGCTCGGTGCAAAAACGCTTGTGGAACGCAAAGAAGCTTTAAAAAAGAGTATCCACTACGGCCACACCGCCCACCCCAACAACCGGGCCCCCTACGCCAAAAGGGTCATCGCCGTCACCAGCGGCAAAGGTGGCGTGGGTAAAAGCACCGTCGCGGTCAACCTTTCCGTGGCCCTGGCGCAAAAGGGGTTCAAAGTAGGCCTGCTTGATGCCGACGTCTACGGCCCCGATATCCCCAGGATGCTCGGCTGTGCCCACGAAACCCTGCGCTGGGGCGATAACGACAAGATTATTCCAAGTGAAAATTTCGGCATCAAACTCATGAGTGTGGGGCTGACCACCCCCTCCCCCGATACCCCGCTGGTGTGGCGAAGCTCCGTGGCGGTCAGCGCTCTCATTCAATTTCTTGAAGATGTCGACTGGGGCGAACTCGATTTTCTGGTTATCGATATGCCGCCGGGCACCGGCGACATTCAACTCACCATGGCCCAGGAACTGCCGCTGGCCGCCGGCGTCATCGTCACCACACCCCAGCCGGTGGCGCTGGATGACGTAAGTCGGGCCATTATGATGTTCAAAGATATCCACGTACCCATCGGGGGGCTTATTGAGAACATGAGCTACTTCATCGCGCCCGATACCGGTAAGCGATACGACATTTTCGGTACCGGCGGCGGGGAGGCCACCGCCAAAAAATACGGCATCCCCTTCCTGGGGGCCATCCCGCTGGATATGCGCATCCGTACCCACTCCGACAACGGCACGCCGCCGACAGCCATGGGCGATGAAGCCGTCAAAAACCTCTACAAAGAGATCGCCGACCGGCTCCTTGGCGTGCTACAATAACGTAGCAATTTTCTCAAGGAGCGGCGTCATGCCCATCAATCGACGCGATTTTCTCAAACTCTCGCTGATAACGGCTTCGGCCGGAGCGAGCACATCGTATGCCAATACCCCGACGCCTTCGGACAAACCGCTTCTTCCCCCGCCGACCAAACCGCGGATTGTCATTGTCGGCGGCGGGTTCGGCGGACTGACCGTGGCTAAGAAACTGCGTATGGCCTATCCCACTGCCGAAGTGATCGTGTTGGATAAAAACCCTCTGTTCATTACGGGCCCCATGTACAACCTGATGCTCGGCGGCATCCAAAAGGTTCACCTTGAAACCATCACCCATGACAGGGAGGCCGCCGCCTACCGCTACGGCTACCGACTTATCATCACCGAAGTAACCGCCATCGACCGCCACGCCAAAACCGTCTACACCCGAAACGGCGCCCTTACCTACAACCTTTTGGTACTCTCGCCCGGCATCGCCTACGACTACCGGGGTATGTTCCCCCACTGGGACGCCCAAAAGATCGAAAAGGCCAAACACCTGGCCCCCCCAGCCCTGATACCGGGCAACGAGTTTATCACCCTGCTCGATCGTCTCAAGCGCTTTGAATCGGGCAATATCATCCTCACCGTTCCCATGGGCAAATACCGCTGTCCCCCCGCGCCCTATGAGCGTGCCTGTATGTTTGCCAACTACATCCGTCAACACAAACTTGACGCCAAAGTGATCATCCTGGACAGCTACTCCGAACCGGTCTCCAAAACCCCCGCTTTTAAAGAGGCGTTTGAGAAAGTCTATCCCGACATCATCGAATATTACGGCGACACCATCGTCACCGATGTCGATTTTGAGAATAATACAATCCACTTTGAGTACTGGGGCCCCGGAAGCGGTGACGACGGCACAAAGATGACCAAACCGTTTGCTTTGCTCAATCTCATTCCCAATAACAAAGCCAATCCCGTCATCGCCATGGCCGCT
>JAMOMS010000013.1 GCA_027067015.1 Campylobacterales bacterium
ACCGGCACGAACCCGACACGATGATCTGCTCGCTTTACAAAAAGGTCACCGCCCAAACAGCGAAAGACCCCAACCTGGTCAAGGTCGTCACCGACGACGGCGGATACGCCCTCTATTTCTCCCGCAGTCCCATACCTTTTGACAGGGACGGGGGGTATGAGGGGTACAAGGGCCATTTGGGGCTTTACGGCTTTACGCGCAGGATGCTGGCGCGCTTTTGCACCCTGCCGCCCTCACAACTGGAGCGGACCGAAAAACTGGAGCAGTTGCGGGCGCTTTCGCACGGTTATCGCATTGCCATGGCCGAAGTGGCCACCCAGAGTTTCGGGATTGACACCCCCGAAGACCTCGCCAAGGCCCTGAAAGCCTTAGACTAACACCTCTTTGCGGTTGGCCCGGCTCTGGAGCCAGTCGGAGATCTGCATCAGCGAAAAGGTGACCAGAAAAATCATTAACCCCGGGAAAAAGCTGATCCACCAGGCAATCTCCATCACCTCCTTGCCTTCGCTAATGAGCGTCCCCCAACTCATCTGCGGCGGCATAATACCAAGCCCCAGAAAGCTAAGCGCGCTTTCACCCAAAATGGCGCCGCCCACCCCGAAGGTAAAGTTGACTAAAAAGATGGGCGCCAGCAGGGGCGCAAAATATTTAAAAAGAATCTTCCAGCCCGGCACCCCGGCGATACGCAATATCTTGACAAAAGGCTTCTGGCCAATCGCGAAACTCTCGGCCCTAATCATGCGCCCCATGCTCATCCAGCCGGTAATAGAGATCACAAAAATAAGCACCCATACCGACGCTTCCACGTAACTGACCAGCGCCAAAAGCAAAAAGAAGGTAGGAAAGGTTAAAAAAAGATCGACAACCACCACAAACGCCTTATCTACCCGTCCCCGCAAAAAACCGGCGGTCATACCCACCGCCAATCCTATCAGCGACGCGATCAACGCGCTACCCAGGCCGATAATCAGCGATACCCGCCCCCCCTGCATCAGGCGGGCCAGCAGATCCCTTCCCAGGCGATCAGTGCCAAGCCAGTGGGAGAGAGAGGGGGGTGTTAAAATAGATTCCGGGTGCAACGCATAAGGATCAACCCCGTAAAGGTAGGGGCCGGCAAAACAGAGCACAACCACGGCCGATAAAATCGCGACACTTACATAGGGAAATCTCATGCCGCCATTATAGCGTCTGATTACTGTTTAATGCCAAGCAGGGTCTGGATCATCTGATCGACGGTGGTAATCACCTTCGCCGCGGCGCTGTAGCCGGTTTGGTATTTCATCAGGTTGGTGAGTTCCTCGTCAATATCCACTTTACTGATAGCGTCAAACTCCTTCACCACCGTATTTAACATCGCCTCGGAGGATTCGTTTTGGGTATGGGCCGATGCCGTGATATTGGCCACACCCGTGACACTGGAGCGGAAAAAGGAGTCAAACGTTTCCGTCGTAAAGGGCTCGGTTTTATCATTCATGTAAAAATCGACTTTGTCATACTGCAACTGCACCATGCGGTTGGCCAACTGGTTATCGCCCGCCACCGGCACCGTATTGCCCGCTATGCGTGTCGGGTTTTGCGCCAACTCATTGGCCAAAGCGATCTTTTTGGCACTCCCTTTATAAAAAGTCTTTTCGCTCCAACCGTCAAAAAAGCGACTCAACCCCAAAACACCGGCAAAATCGGTGGGGTGCTTTGGATCATCCTCCTCAATGGCGAAGGTATACCCTCTTCCTTGAAAATCACTTTGAAGATCAATCAAAAAAACGCCGCCGCCGTTGCCGTCCTCTTTGACAACGGCGTGCAAAATATCGTCCACATCGTTGCCATTGACGTTATCCGCGTTGTCATCTTTGTCTTCGCCAAACTTATCGGCAATCTCTTTGAGTGTCTCATCCCCGGCCACATCGATCTTACGTTGGGCCACCACATTGCCGTCAACATCATAGACCTTCACCCAAAAAGAGCCGTCATGAATGGGCAACTGCTGTTCGGAGATGGTTTGAGAAGCGCGAAACGTGAAGTTACCCTCCATCCGTGTCGTGGCGTGAGAGGCATAGGCGTTGTTGGTGGCGATCATCATCGAGGCGGCAAAACTGTCAAGCTGATCGAGAACCTTTTGAATATCGCCGTCGACAAATTTTCCCTTGGTTTCGTCATAATCGACCCCGCGCAAGGAGAAAATAGCCCCCACTTTACCGCCGTGAATAAAGTTTGAGATATCAAAGGTTTTGCCGTCTTGCTGTTCATAATAGATATTGCCGTAACGGCTACCGGCGCCTGCGGGCTCAAATAGAATCGGATGGTAAGTGCCGCCGTCCACAAAAACAGCCCCGCCGATATTAAGATGGTACGCATCACCCGACTCATACAGATTCCTGTCTACCGGCATATTGCCGACCGGATCGTTTTTGGAGACGGTTATATCAACCAGCTTGCTTAACGCCAACTCCAGCTTGTCACGTTGGTCTCTTAAATCGTTGGCGTGGTTACCCGCCGCTTCATTGCGATTGATCTGTTTATTCAAATCGGCGATCTCTTTGCCCAACCGGTTGATCTCATCTACCGCAAGCTTCAACTCCTCATCCAGCGAATCCTGCACCTTGGCCACCATATCGTACGTATCGGAAATATAGGAGGCGAAATTGCGCGTGTTTTCGGCCAGGTTCACCTTCAAGGCGCTGTCATCGGTGTTTTTGGAGAAGTCGTTCCAGGCGTTGAAATAGTCCTGCATCCCGTTGTAGATACCGTTTTTATCGATCTCGGGAAAATAGCTTGAAATCTCGTCAAGTTTATCCTGCCGAAACTGGTCATACTCTTTATCGCCTGACGCCTCTTTGAGCCGTCCGTAGACAAATTCGTCATGGATACGCACTATCTCGGTAATTCTGGACCCCAACCCCACGTCACCCGGCGTGGTATTAAGAGGCGTCTGGGGCGCAATAACCGTACGTTGTCTGGTATAGTCGGGGTTTTCGGCGTTAGCGATGTTATGGCCGGTTGTATCAATGGCGACCTGGGATGTTTTTAATCCGCTGTAGCCGATATTCAAGGCGTTAAAAATGGAACTCATCAGACTCTTACCTCCATCAATGAGGGCACCTTTCGCTTATTAGGGCCGTACCCCTCTTTCTCAACCGGCAAAATCGCCTCATAAAGCGAGTCATAAAACTCCCCAACCGTCACAACCAACCGCGCCAGCCGACGATTCTGCTCTTTGAGCGTCTCCAGCCCCCGGCGAAGCCGCGAAAGCGCCTCTTTGTGCGACGCATCCAAAACGGCGTCCAACTCTTTTTGGGGGGCTTTGGCCGCCATATCGGAAATGATCTTATCAATTCGGGCTTTCGATTTCTCAAAGGCCGCCACCGCACCCTCTTTTTGCGCGTGCCTGGCAAAAAAACGCTCATGCCTGGCCATCTTGACATCCTCAATATCCTCTTTTGTCAAGGCAATAAGGCGATCCAGCTCCTCAAGGGCGCGTGCAAGCTCATTTCCAAGCATACTTTTTCCTTTGGCGGTTATCTTCCTTCGGGCCGAAGCTGTTCGGCCATCTTCTCGGCTACGGCACGAAGATCAATCCGGTACTCCCCGCTCTCAATCATCGCCCGCAGTTTCTCAACCTTGTTCTCTTCGCCGACTCGATTTGAAAGAACGGCGGCGCGGTTTTTCTTGGCCACCTGTAACTCTCCCGTATTGACGGCGTTTTGAGACGTAATATTGTTGATCATCCTCAATCCTTAAAGAACCGACATCAAGGCGGTTTTATTCTCTATCTGCCAATCATATCGGCTCTTTTTCTCATCCGTTAAGCCTGTTTTTGTGTCAAATAGTTAAAAAGTAACTCACTGTAACCAAAAGCGCCGGCAAGCTCTTTACTGCGCTCATCGTTCATCATGGAGTTGTAAATCTCCCTACCCGGGTCTTTGGGCAAGAGCGGATCATCGTTTTTCAAACTCTCATCCAGCATCATTTTAATAATAATCGCCTCAAACGCGTCGGTCTGCTCTTTCAGTTTTTTGCGATCCGAGGCGCTAAAGTGTTGCGGCAGATCCGGTTTTTGCACGAAATTGGGGTCTACATTGGCAAGCATAACACCCTCCTCTCAGATAACGTCCAAATCGGCGTGAATCGCCCCGGCGTTTTTCATGGCCTCAAGAATGGCGATAATATCTTTGGGAGTGGCGCCGAGTTTTCGCAATGAACGGGCAATATTGGCCACCGTCGTGGCGCCTTTTTGTGTCACAACCGTATGTTCGTCGGGACGAATCTGCACGGATCGTCCCACGTTAACGGCATTTTCACCTTTGGCTATCTTGGGAAGCCTGGGCTGTTCATCCACCTTAATCACAATATCGCCGTGGGTAATCATCACCGGCTCGACCTCAATATCGACCCCCGAGACAATGGTGCCGGTTCTTTCATCTATGACAATGCGGGGGGTGACATCGTATTGGATATTCAGGTTTTCCACATTGGCCAAAAACTCGATC
>JAMOMS010000014.1 GCA_027067015.1 Campylobacterales bacterium
AGGACCACGTTGCCCTTTTTGCGCATTTTCTTTAAAATTTCGGCCCTGGGGATGCCGCTGTAGATAGAAAAAAGGTTGACAAAGAGCTCTTTTTTGTCCGGGTCGATATTGCGGGTGTTGATCATGGCTTTGAAAAGTTTTTGGCTAAACGAGAGCTTGAAGCCGTCTTTGCTGAGAATATCGCCCCGCAGGGCACGGTTGGTCTCTTCGATCATCAGGCGGGGGATATGGCGGGGTTTAAGGGCGGTTTTGGTGATGGAGGCGTAAAAGGTGGCCATACCGCCCGCGATAATGAGCAAAAGGATAAAAAGCTTGGTCTTTTGGCGCAGTTTTTTTGGGGTTTCGTTCACGGACACGGGGTATCTTGCGCGGTTAAATCTGGGTTCTTAGGATCTCTTTGTAGGCGTTGATCGCCTTGTTGCGCACCTCCAGCATCATCTTCATGCTCATCTCCGCCTTGTCGATGGCGATGGCGGCCTGGTGCAGGTCTTTTACCTGTCCCGTGGCGATGTCGCTCATGGCCTTTTGCCCCTCTTTTTGCAGGTCGTTGACTTCGTCCAGGCTCTTTTTGAGGATCTCGCCGAACGTGGTGCTCTTGGCGGCGGGACGGGCCTTCTCATTGGTAGAGAGGGCGCCGACGCCCTGGGCGTTGATGTTTTGAATCTCGTTGCTCATGCGCTACCTCTTTGTTAGGCTCTTAACAGGTCAATGGCACTGTTGGCCATGGCTTTGACACTCTGAAACGCGGCCACGTTGGCCTGATATGCCCTGGTCGCTTCAATAAGATCGGTCATTTCAACCACCGGGTTAATATTGGGGTAAGCCACATACCCTTCGGCGTTGGCGTCCGGGTGGGAGGGGTCGTACTTTAAAATCGGTTCGCTGTCGTCGCGTACCACTTTGTCTACCACCACACCCATCACCGGCGGTTGGGCCGTCTCACCCTCTTGCGCCTCTCCGAGCGGGTCGGAGTAGGGAAGATAGTCACTCTCTTTTTTCATTTTATCGTTTAAAACTTCATCAAAATTGAAGGCTCTAAAGACCACCTCCCTGCGCCGGTAGGGGCCGCCCTCGTCGGTACGGGTGGTGTTGGCGTTGGCGATATTGGCGCTGATGACGTTGACGCGAAAGCGTTGGGCCGAAAGGCCGTAGCCGTTGATGTCAAAACTGCTTAAAAAAGCCATGGTTCATACCCTTTACTGAATTTTGGCCGAGGCGTCCAGGACGCTTCGGAAGATGGCGCTATCTTTTTTCATGGCGGCGATGATGGCGTTATACATGACGCTGTTTTTGGCCATTTCGGAGGTTTCAATATCCAAATCGACGGTATTGCCGTCGTTGCGGGCCAGGTGGCCGTCTCTAAAAAAGATTTCGGCCCGCTCTGTGCGGCCGTTTTGGGGCGCGGGAAGGTGGCGGGGATCGGTTTGGGCCAGTTGGAGCGTTTGGGTGTCGGCGTCGTGAAAAATTCGGGCCGACTTTTGGGCCAGCACGTCACCGAAAGCGATGTCTCGGGCCTTGTAACCGGGTGTGTCGACATTGGCGATGTTGGAGCTGATAAGATCTTGGCGCATGGATCGGTAATCGAGTGCCTCGGCCATTAACCCGTGTACTTTGCTTATTTGCATACCGCCCTCCTTTTTTGCGCTTTACGCCACAAAAACAAGCAAATTTCGTTCCTAAAATAATGCAACGGGCAAAAAACTTTTTGTCAGTTAAGTTGCCATATAATAAGCCATTAAATTTCACCCCCGGAAACAGCCGATGATCGACCGACCCCTTTTTTTTGCCGTTGTTGCGCTGATTGTTACCGGTATTATCTTCAGCTACTCCCTTTCGGCCTATACGGTACTGCTTCTTGGGGCCAAACCGTGGCACTTTCTGCTTAGGCAGTTCACAGCGGGGGTGATCGGTATTTTTTTGATGTGGTGGATCGCCAGGCAACCGCCCGAGAAGATGCATTGGTGGGGGATGTCGCTTTTTCTGATCTCCATGCTGATGATACTGGCCATTCCCTTTTTGCCCGAAAGTATCGCCAAAACCGTGGGCGGGGCGCGACGTTGGATCCGTCTTGGGCCGGTGTCGCTGGCGCCCGTGGAGTTTTTCAAAATCGGTTTTGTCTATTTTTTGGCCTGGAGCTTTAACCGGCGGCTCATCCCCACCTATACCGAACGCCAGCGTCTGGGGCGTCCTTTCAGCGTGCCCGAAGAGATTTTACTGCTTTTGCCCTACCTCTTTTTGGCGGCCCTTTTTCTGGGGGTGATCGCCGTCTTTTTGAACGACCTGGGGCAGGTGGTGGTGCTGGCGGCAACGCTTCTTTTGATGATGCTTTTTGCCGGCGGGAGCTTGAAAATTTTCGGCCTCTTCAGCCTGGCGGGGCTGATCGGGGCGGTGGGGTTGATTGTCATCTCTCCCCACCGGATTGAGCGGGTGAAGGGGTGGTGGTTCTCCATTCAAAACACCGTGGCCGAGTTACTGCCCCAGCTGGCCCACAAGGTGCCCAAGGTCAACCTGGCCGAAGAGCCCTACCAGGTGAGCAACTCCCTGCACGCCATTCACCACGGGGGAATCTTTGGCGTGGGGCTTGGCAACGGCATTTTGAAGCTGGGTTTTTTGAGCGAGGTGCATACCGACTTCGTGCTGGCGGGCATGGCCGAGGAGATCGGGGTAGCGGGTGTGGCGGCGGTGACGTTACTGCTCTTTTTTGTTATCTACCGCCTCCTGCGTATTGCCGCCAGGGTGCGTCGGGATGTCTACTACCTTTTTGCCTCCGGTTTGGCAATGGTGATGGGGTTTGCCTTTCTCATCAACGCGCTGGGGGTGAGCGGCGTCATTCCGCTTAAAGGGATCGCGGTGCCCTTTCTCAGTTACGGCGGCTCCCAGATCGTGGCGCTGTGCATTGGCATGGGTATGGCGCTTTCCATGGGAAAAACCGCGAAAAATCTATAAAAAGAAGCGAGTATGTCGATAGAGAAAAAACTTAAAGAGATGTTTGCCCTGCAAGCGCGCCTTAACGACGACACCAACGGCCCGGCGTGGCGGGAGGGCAGAACGAAGCAGGGCAAGGTGATCCACTGGCGACGTTGCGTGGTGATGGAGACGGCGGAGCTGATCGACTCCTTTGGCTGGAAACACTGGAAGAGCATTGACGCTTCGCCCGATATGGCCAATATCCGCATCGAGATTGTGGATATCTGGCACTTTGTCATGAGCGAGATCTTGCGCTATTTTACGGTTGACGAAGCGGTAGCTATGGCGCGCGGGCGGATGGTAGAGTGCGAGGTGCGGGTGCCGGAAGTGTGGAGTAAGGCGGAGCACGGGCGCCTGAATACCTACCTGCGCCCCTTCGAGGCGTTGATGGCCCTGGCGCTGACGGGCGAGCAGAGCCGTGAGGGGGCCGAGGCGCTGACAGAGGCTTTCTGGCGGGCGGCGTCGGCGGCGGGGGTCGATTTTGACGGGCTTTACAGGCTCTATATCGGCAAAAACGCCCTCAACCACTTTCGCCAACAGCACGGTTACAAAGAGGGCACCTACCGCAAGATCTGGAACGGGCGGGAAGATAACGCCGTCATGCAGGCCATTTTGGCCAAAACACCCGATATGGGGTATTCGGCGTTGATGAGAGCGCTGGAAGAGGCGTACGGAGCGACCCGTTAATATGGTGGTGCTGACCGGCGGCGGCACGGGCGGGCACCTGGCCATTGTGAGGGCCGTGGCGGAGGCGTTGGCGGCCATGGGGCACTCACCCGGCTATATCGGTAGCCAAAGCGGTCAGGACAGGCAGTGGTTTGACAACAGCCCGCTCTTTGACAAGACCCTTTTCCTGCCGACACGGGGGGTGGTCAACCGGCGCGGGTTGGGACGCGCGGTGGCGTTGTGGGAGATGGCGAAGGCGGTACGGCGGGCCGACAGGCAGATGAAGGCGTGGCAGGCGCGGGCGGTGCTTGGGGTGGGGGGCTTTTCCGCCGCGCCCGCGACGCTGGCGGCGGCACTGGGGCGCGCGCCGTTGTTCATTCATGAGCAAAACGCCGTGCCCGGGACGCTTAATCGGCTGTTAAAACCCTTCGCCAAAGCCTTTTTCAGCGCCTATGCGGGTGATCGGGTTCCCTATCCGGTGAGTTTGCGCTATTTTCAGACGGCAAGAACCCGCCGGCGTTTGGAGCGGGTGATCTTTTTGGGCGGCAGTCAGGGGGCGCGGGCCATTAACGACCTGGCTTTGGCGCTGGCCCCCCGACTGCGCAAAGAGGGAATAGCCGTCTCCCACCAGACTGGACGGGCCGATTATGAGCGGGTCAAAAAGGCGTACGAGTCTGCCGGGATAGAGGTGGAGCTTTTTGCGTTTGACGCCAATTTGCACGAGAAGATCGCCCGGGCCGATTTTGCCGTCAGCCGGGCCGGGGCCAGTACCCTGTGGGAGTTAACTGCCAACCGACTGCCCACCTTTTTTGTCCCCTACCCCTACGCCGCCGGC
>JAMOMS010000015.1 GCA_027067015.1 Campylobacterales bacterium
AGCCCCAGGAGGGGTGAAAGACCATCATGGCCGAGCCTTCGCAAGGCGCCAACTCTTTTTTCAGCTTTTCATCCAGCGCCTTAATCTCTTTTAAAAAGATCGCTAAATTGGCGGCAAAAAGAGAGTGATGGGCGGGATCAATTTTTGAGAGGGCTTTGGCGATATTTCGGACCATTTGCGCAACCAGCGGAGGTGAGAGCCAAACGTGCGGATCAAGCCCCCCCTGACCGCCGTGGGCGTGGGAGCCGTGCGAGCGCATGGGTTTTTTGGCAATATTTTGGGTAATATCAACCATCTTCATGCGGGGATTTTGCGCCCTAAAACGGGGAAGCCACGCCCTCTCAAAAGGAACACCGACGGCCAAGTAGACCTGCGCCTTGGCGATGGCTTTCATCTGGGAGGGGCGGGGCTCATAGGTCGCGGGGCTGGCCGAGGGCGGCACCATGACGGTGATTTTGGCCAGATCCCCCGCGATTTTACGCACAAACGTCGCTTCCGGCACAATGCTCACCGCCACGTTCACCTGAGCCATAACGCCCACAACCAGCCACACCATTAGAACGATTGTTCTTGCCATTTACACGCCCCGTTGATAGTAGCGTCGCAGATCTTCCATCTTTCGGCCCATGTTCAAAAGGAGCATATCGGCCACCACCAGCGCCGCCATCGCCTCAGCCACGACACTGCCGCGAATCGCCACGCACGGATCGTGCCGCCCTTTAAGCTCGCAGGTTGTCTCACGGCCGTGAATATCCAGCGTGCGCATCGGTTTGAAGATGGAGGGGGTGGGTTTGAAATAGACCTTTATATCCAGCCTGTCGCCGCTACTGATACCCCCCAGCGTCCCGCCGTGGTGATGGGTCGCAAACCCCTCTTTGGTCATCTCGTCATTGTTTTGACTTCCCAAAAGCTCGGCGCTGTGTGTCCCTTCGCCAATCTCTACCCCTTTGACGGCGTTGATACCCATCATCGCGTCGGCCAACACGGCGTCAAGCTTGTAGTAGATGGGCTCACCAAGCCCCGCCGGCAACCCGTCTACCCGTACCAGCGCCGCGCCGCCGATGCTGTCATGGGCCTCTTTGGCCTCCAAAACCGCCCTTTTCTGGGCCGTTTCGACCGAAGGATCCAGGGCGAAAATCTCGCTTTTTGACGCATGGTCGAAATCGACGGTTTCACCCGCGATGTCGCCGATTTTGAAGATGCCGCTTCGCACCGTGATTCCCATCTTTTTTAGCATCAGTTTGGCCACCGCCCCGGCGGCGACCCGGGCGGCGGTCTCCCTGGCGCTACTGCGGCCCCCGCCCCGGTAGTCCCGGATACCGTACTTTTGCCAGTAGGTAAAGTCGGCGTGGCCGGGGCGGAAAAGATCTTTGATATTGCCGTAATCCTTGGATTTCTGGTTGGTGTTGTAAATGACCATGGCCATGGGCGTACCGGTGGATTTGCCCTCAAACACGCCGCTTAAGATCTCTACTTTGTCGGCCTCTTTGCGGGCAGTGGCGTAGGCGTTTTGCCCCGGACGGCGACGGTCCATCTGCGCCTGGATAAAGGCTTCGTCAATCTCCAGCCCCGCCGGCACGCCGTCGAGCACGCAACCGATGGCCGGGCCGTGGGATTCACCGAATGTGGTCATGACAAAACGGCGTCCGAAACTGTTCATGAGGACTCCTTGCGCAAAAGATCCAACGCCAAATGGGCCGCCTCCTGCTGGGCCGCCTTTTTGCTTTTGCCCTTGGCCACAGCCAGCACCCGGTCATTGACCCGCACCTCTACCTCAAACTCCTTGTTATGGTCGGGCCCCGTGGCGTCTTTGAGGATATAGTCGGGAATGACGCCAAAACGGGCCTGGGTAAGCTCCTGGAGGGTGGTTTTGTAATCTTTAAAGAGCGATCCCAGGTCAATTTTGGGGTAGCACGCCTCAATCAGGGCGATAGTGATGCGCCGCACCTCATCCAAACCGGATTCAAGATAAACGGCCCCCATCACCGCCTCGAAAGCGTTGGAAAGAAGGGAGGGTTTTTCCCGTCCCTTGTTGTTCTCTTCGGCGGGTGAGATGAAGATATACTCTCCCAACCGCAGGGCGTCGGCCAGCTTTTTAAAACCCGCCTCATTCACCAGCGAAGCGCGCATTTTGCTTAGCTCCCCCTCTTTGGCCTTGGGAAACTTCTCATACAGATACTCCCCTACCACCAGATCGAGCACCGCGTCACCCAAAAACTCCAGTCTTTCGTTGTTGTAGGGCTTTTTGTAGCTCTTGTGCGTCAACGCTTCTACCAGTTTCTGACGATCTTTGAAATCGTACCCCAACCGTGCCTCAAGGGCCGACAAATCACCCATTCTCCTGCTCCTGTTTGAATTTTTCCGCTTCCGCTTTGGCCAGCGCGTCGCACCGTTCGTTTTCCGGGTGCCCGGCGTGCCCTTTGACCCAGACGGCCCTGACTTTATGGGGCCTTGCCGCCTCAAGGTAGGCTTGCCACAATTCGGGGTTTTTGACCTTTTTAAACCCCCTGGCCACCCAACCCTCCAGCCATTCATTGATGGCCTTGACCACATAGCTTGAGTCGCTGTATACCATCACCTCGCAGGGCTCTTTGAGGGCTTTGAGCCCCTCGATGACGGCACGAAGCTCCATGCGGTTGTTGGTGGTCATCGGTTCACCGCCACTTAGCTCCTTCTCATGCCCGCCGTAGCGCAGAATGGTGCCCCAACCGCCAGGCCCGGGATTGCCCAGGCTGGAGCCGTCAGAGTAGATGGCAACCCGCTTCATGTTCCGCCTTGGTCAGCTCAATCTCCACCAGCGCACTCTCCAGCGCCAGGCACTTGGGACACCGCTCGAAAGGAACGGGAAACTGCTGTTTGCAATTTTGACACAGATAGGCAAACTGCAAAGTCGCCTCCCGGTAGCCGGTTTTGCGTAGGTGGTTCATCATGTCAATCAGGAACCATCCCGTCGACTCCGCCGGCTCGATATCCCCGCGCGCACCGTAGACCGCCTTGAGCCTGGGCAGTTCCTTGATGCGGTCGACATCGAGAAAACTGGTGGGCAAAAACCAGAAGATATCCACCAACCTGGGCACCGACTCATCCCTGACCATCTCCCACGCCTTCTGGGGGGCGTGGCGCAAAAGATACTCCAGCACAATACGTTCATGCACGCCGTGCTCACGGTAAAAAGCCGCGACACGTTCGGCTTTTTGCCCCTCATCCAGGCTGTTTTCGTGAATAAGACGTTTCAAAGCCACATAACGCTTCAAATCGGTGACATCCACCTCCATCGCCTCCAGCGACTCCACCACCTCTTCGGCCTTGTCCCACCTTTGCAGGCGCTCATACACCACCATCAGGTCATTGAGTACCTTTTCGTTGCGCGGGTTGGAGCGCAGAATCTGCAAAAAGGTGGTATGGGCCCGCTCCAGAAAACCCGCGTGCATATAGGTGGTGCCCACCAGCTCCATCAACTCGTAGACGGTAGGCTCATCCTGCACATGCTCAAGCAGATAGAGCCCGATCTCGATGGCACTGTTGTACTCCCCGCTCTTCTCATAGGCCCTGGCCAGCAAAACCAGCGGCTGGGTCATTTCGGGGGTGTAGGGCATACTCTCCAGACTCTTTTTGACCCCCTGGGTCTCAAACCGCTTTAAAAAGCGTTGCAATCTGCGGGATTTGCGGGATTTAACGTAGACTCCCCACCAGTAGCTGACAAAAGCGATGACAAAGACCATTCCCGCGATCAGCAGGACGGCAAAAAGCGGGTCTCGGTAATCAATCAGCAGTGCATCCACATGGGAGCCTTCCGGGTAGAGTCAAGAAGTGGGCAGTGCCCATCGCAAGGGATACGCACTGCTTACTTCTTCGGTTTTATTATATAATAAAACAATGATAGATAACAACTCCATTGAACAGCTCAAGCAGGTCATCGATATTGTCGATGTGGTCGGCAACTACGTTGAGCTGAAAAAAAACGGCGCCAACTACAAGGGGCTTTGCCCCTTTCACGACGAAAAGACCCCCAGCTTTATCGTCAGCCCCGCCCGGCAGAGTTTCAAGTGTTTTGGTTGCGGCGTGGGGGGCGATGCCATCAAATTTGTGATGGAGTATGAGAAGCTCTCCTACCCCGAAGCGATCGAGAAGCTGGCCCAGATGGTCAACTTTACCCTTCGCTACACCAAGGGGCGGGAGGGAGCGCACGATGAGCGGCGCATACTGGAGACGGTAGGACGGTGGTACAGGGCCAACCTGCAAAAGAGCGAGACGGCCAGAAACTACCTGCAAAAGCGGGGGGTCTCTTTGGCCTCTGTTGAAAAGTTTATGCTCGGCTACGCCCCCTCGGGCCGGGAGGTGTTGGGCTTTTTGCAAAGCGCGCTCATCCCCTTTCCCAAAGCGGTGGAGGTGGGCATTCTGGGAGAGG
>JAMOMS010000016.1 GCA_027067015.1 Campylobacterales bacterium
TCAGGACCGTTTTGTGATTGTTACGGTCAGCGCGGCCATGGGCAAATTGGAGCAGGCGGGGATACGACCGGAGCTTATTTTGCATGTGGACGGGTTTAAAGAGAGCATGAAGCACCTGGAGCGGGTAGCGGATTTGGGCTACTTTGATGAGAGTATCCCCTTCTTCTCCTCGTTTACCTGGCCCGATTTTGCAAAAGCGTTTCAAAAGGAGCGGGTCTGTCTTTTTCAGGCCGCGGCCCAGATCAAGAAGGATTTCGGGCAGATTACCGCCTCCAACGTCGGTTTGATGATGTGCGCCATGGGAATGATGTTCGGGGCGGAGGAGATCTATGTATTGGGGGTGGATCTGGCCCTTGAACCGGAGACGGGGGCGACCCATATTGACGGCCATGTGCACGCCAAACAGCTTGATATTACCAAAGAGACGGCATTGGAAGAGCGTATCAGCTTTCACAAAACGGTTCTTAAAACAGCCGGTAACCTACGCGACGAAGTGCCCACGACGCCCAATTATATGGCGGCTGTTAATGAGATGGATATTATTACCCAGGGACTCTTGCAAGAAGGCCAACATATCTATAATCTCTCAGACGGCGCCAGGCTTTACGGGATGACGCCCAAACGGGTGGAAGAAGTGGAGGTCGAGCGGTTTGCCGTGCTTGATAAAGAGGCGGTGAAAAAGGAGCTCTTTGAGAGATTGCTGGATGTCTCGGAGGTAGGTTTGCGTGAAGAAGAGCTGGAGATCGTTCGGGGGCGCATTGCCCATGCGGACTATATTTTGGGTTTGTTGGAGAAATTTTCGGCCAGGAAATTTAACAATATCGATATCTACCATTATGAGCTGTTGGGGTTCTTTTTGGATATCTTGGTAGAAGAGCGAAGAGAAGAGGTAATTGACGCCAATGACATGGTAACGGTCTATTTGCAGTTAATCGGCGGTTACCTGTTTGACTTTATCAATACCAGAGAGATTGACAATCCCAAACACCATATCAAAAAGATCAACAAACTTTTTACCGAGCAGTTTAGCCGGTTTATCAGCTTTTACAAAGAGAGACTTGAAGCGTTCGTGGAAGCGTATGAGAAGAATCCCCCAAAGGCGTAAGCCTTTGGAGTCGGCGATACTTTTACGCTACTGCAAGAGGTGCAGAACGTTTTACAAAAATGTGCCCGTCAGCCAGAGGCTGACTTTACCGGCTATTGCTATTGCAACAGCCTCAGCACATTTTGTTGTACCGCGTTGGCCTGACTCATGGCGTAAGAGCCGCTTTGGGCCAGGATGTTGAATTTATTGAAGTTAGCAGACTCTTCTGCAAAATCAACGTCACGGATTTGAGACTCTGCCGCTTTGATGTTTACCTGTCCGACAGAGATGTTGCGGATAGCAGACTCCATCTGGTTTTGTGCCGCACCCAAAGTCGCGCGAAGGTCGGCGATCTTTTTCAGGGCGCTGTCCATAGCGGAGATGGTTGCTTCCGCGGCGGACTGGGTGGAGACAGAGGCGCTACCGATAACGTTACCGGCACTCATGGTATCGATAACGGTTTTGGTGGTCTCGTTGGCGTACGCACCGATATGGAAGACAAAGCTGTTGCCGCTAAAGAGCGTTTTGCCGTTGAACTTGGTCTGAGAGTTGATGAAGCTCGCAGAACTGATAAGACGGTTGATCTCCAGCTGAATGTAGCTTCGAGATTTTTCATCTTGCGTGTCGTTCGCCGCTTCGACCGCCAGGGTGCGGATGCGTTGAACGATTTGCGTATACTCTTTAAGCGCACCGTCAGCCGTTTGAATCAGACCGATACCGTCGTTGCCGTTGCGAATGGCTTGTCCAAGACCTTGGGCTTGGGCGTTGAGCTTGTCGGCAATGGCCAGACCGGCAGAGTCGTCAGCCGCTTTGTTGATGCGAAGACCGGAGCTTAGCCGGGTCAACGAGTTGTCCAGGTTCTTATTGTTGAACGTGGAGTACATATGCGCTTGCATCGCGCCGATGTTGGTGTTAATGCGGAATCCCATGATATCCTCCTTGGATGGGTTGATCTTTAAGAGCTTCCTTGCTCTTATTCCATAGATCGGCCGGAATTTTGTTTTGTTTAGTCCAAAAGCGAAATTTTTTTAGTATTTTATTGAAAACCCCCGGCACGGCGGGGGAGAGGGGCTATTTTTTTGCGGCGGCGGCTTGCGCGTCAATAATGGCCGCCAGGGAGCTGAAGGAGGCGTTCATTTTGGCGATCATGGCGTCATACGCCATAAACTGCTTGGCCATTATGTCATATTTGTTATCCAGCCGCTCTACGGCTTTTTCCTTCTGCTTTTCAAGCTCGGTGATATTGTTTTTCAGATAGTCATCATACTGGCTTAACATACCGCCGTAGGCGGTGGTTGTATCCAGGTAGTTTTTTAATTGGGCCAGTATGCCGGGGTTGTCGCTGTCGCCGGCGAATGTCTTTTCGACGCTTTCGGGATCTTTTTGAAGCGCGTCCAAAAAGGCGGCGCGGTCAAAACTCATCTTGCCGTAGCGGTCAACGTCAATTCCAAGCGCGTTCAGCGCCCCGCCGTCGGCGGTACGATCAAGGACAATCGTGCTTATGCGCTGTTGGAGGGCGCTGATGGTACTATCCCCTTGAAAAACACCCGTCTCTTTGGTATCGGGATCATATTTGGTTGTGTTGTCAAATTTGCTCATCAGCGTGTTATACAGATTGACAAACGCTTCGATTTTGTCGGCGATTTTTTCATTGTCCTGGCTGACGGTCACAAGGTTATCCGTGTCGTTGGCGCTTTTAAGGTTTAGTGTCACGCCCTGCAAAACGTCGTCAATCGTGTTGGTGGGGCGGTAGACTTCCGCGCCGTCTACGGTGATCAGGGCATCCTGGGCATCCTGAAGTTTGGCGCTGTCGGCGGTAAGGTCCAAAAAGTCGTTGTCGTCGCTAAAGGAGAAGCTCATGGCCTGGTCGGCGCCGGTTTGGGCGCTTTTGAGGATCAACCGATAAGGGTTACTATCGGTGCCCGTATTTAAAAGCGTGACATTGACTTTGCCGTCCATCGCCTCTTCAATCTGTGTCTTGAGCTCTTTGAGGGTGGTGCCGGCGGTGACGGTAAAGGTAGTGTCTTGGCCGTTGATGGTGATGGTCATATCGGTGTCGGTATCGGTCACTTCGGCATCTTCGGAATCAAACCCTTTGGTCTGCTTGATATCGGCCAGCGCCAACTGTTTGACCTTGATGTCGGCTTGTTGAACGGTGGCGCCGTCGGAGACGGTAGCGGTGAGGTCGGCGCCTTCCACCGTTACCTTACGGGTTGTGTAAAGGGTGGGGCCGGCAATGTCAAACAGGGAGCTTTTCAACTCATTGAGCTTGCTCATAATGTCCTGAAAAACCAGCTCTTTGTTACGGCTTTCGCTAATTTGACGTTCCAGCGGGTTAAGCACCGCTTTTTCATCGACTTCACGAAGCTTGTCAATAATATCGTAACTTAGCGCGCCGCCGCTTCCAAGTCCGATGAAACTCAGTGATCCTACAGCCATGGTTGATCCTTTGTATCCGTTATCTAACAAACCATATCGGCACTTTTTAAAATCGTTTAAGAGCGCGTTATGTTAGAATTTCAGCCGTCAAGCAGGCAAAGTATACATTAAAGATATAGGAAACCGTTTTGAAAAACCTGATTATCGTCGAGTCGCCCGCCAAGGCGCGTACTATCAAAAACTTTTTGGGAAAAGAGTATGAGGTGGTCGCTTCCAAAGGCCACATTCGGGACCTTCCCAAGCACAGCTTCGGTATCAAGATCGAGGATAACAGGTTTGAGCCCCAGTACCGGGTGGACAAAGATCACAGCGCCATTGTCAAGCAGATCAAGGATCTGGCCAAAAAGAGCGAAAAGGTCTATATCGCTACCGACGAGGATAGAGAGGGAGAAGCCATCGGCTACCATATCGCCAAGGCCATCGGCAAGGATCCCGAGGCGCTTCCGCGCATCGTCTTTCACGAAATCACCAAAAGCGCCATCCAAAACGCCCTGGCCAATCCCCGTACCATCAACATGGATCAGGTCAACGCCCAGCAGGCGAGGCGGCTTTTGGATCGGATTGTGGGCTACAAGCTCTCGCCCCTGCTTTCGTCCAAAATCCAAAAGGGGTTGAGCGCGGGTCGGGTGCAGTCGGCGGCGCTCAAGATCGTCGTTGATCGGGAACGAGAGATCAAGGCTTTCAAGCCCGAAGAGTATTGGAGCCTTGATGCGGTGTTCGCTCCCGACATTGAAGCGGCGCTGGTGGAGTTTGAGGGCAAAAAGATCGCCAAAATGACAATTAAAAGCGGCGAAGAGGCCCATAGAATGGAAGCGGCGCTAAGAGTCGACAGCTATCGGGTCAAAAGTATTGAAAAAAAGGAGCGCAAGAGCGCCACGCCGCCCCCTTTCATGACCTCCACTTTACAGCAAAGCGCCTCCGGGCGGCTGGGATTTAGCCCCAAAAAGACGATGATGATTGCCCAAAAACTCTACGAGGGGGTCAAGACCGACAAGGGGCAGATGGGTATTATCACCTATATGCGAACCGATAGCCTCAATATCGCCAAAGAGGCCCGCGACGCCGCCCGCGAGACGATCCTGAAGACCTACGGTGAGAAGTACCTGCCCAAAAAACCCAAGGTCTACACCTCCAAGGCCAAGGGAGCCCAGGAGGCCCACGAGGCGATCCGCCCCACGCGGCTGGACTTCACCCCCGAACTGGCGGCCAAGTATCTGGCTCCTGACGAGCTCAAACTCTACCGCCTCATCTACAACCGCTTTCTGGCCAGCCAGATGGCGGACGCGGTTTTGGAGTCGCAGACCATTCTCTTTGGAGGTAAGCACGGCCTTTTCAAAGCGACCGGCAGGAAGCTGGTATTTGACGGATTCTATCGGGTGATGGGGTATGACGATCGGGACAAACTCCTGCCCGAGCTCAAAGAGGGCGAAGAGGCGACACTGCAAAAGCTTGCCGCCAACCAGCACTTCACCGAGCCGCCGCCGCGTTATACGGAAGCGAGCCTCATCAAGACGCTCGAATCCCTCGGCATCGGGCGGCCCAGTACCTACGCGCCGACCATCTCTTTGCTGGTTTCACGCGAGTATCTCAAAATAGAAAAGCGCCAGCTCATCCCCACCGAGATCGCCTTTACCGTGATTGAGACGCTGGAGAAGCACTTTCCTGAGATTGTCGATACCGGCTTTACGGCGAATATGGAGGAGAAGCTGGATGAGGTGGCCGAGAGGAAGGTGGATTGGCAGAAACTCTTGCTGGAGTTTTACGAGCCCTTTATCGAAAAAGTGCAAAAGGGCAAAAAAGAGATCAAAAGCCTCAAAAAGGCCGAGCCCATCGGGCGAAACTGCCCCGAGTGCGGCAGTGAACTGCTCCTGCGTTCTGGCCGCTACGGCGACTTTATCGCCTGCTCCAACTACCCCAAATGCAAATACACCGAAAACATCGCCAAAGAGGGCGAGGAGGAAAAACCCCGGCCTCAAACTACCGACGAAGTGTGCGAAAAGTGCGGCGCGCCCATGGTGGTCAAAAACGGCCGGCGGGGAGCTTTTTTGGCCTGTAGCGCCTACCCCAAGTGTAAAAACGCCAAGCCGCTACAAAAGCCTAAAGCGCTAAGCGTCAAGTGCCCCGAGTGCGGCGGTGAATTGCTGGAGCGCAACTCCCGGCGAGGCAAATTCTTCGGGTGCGCCAACTATCCCAAATGCACCTTCATCAGCAAATTCGAGCCGGTGGATCGGCAGTGTTCTGAATGCGGGTATCTGATGGCCAAACGTACCTTCAGGGGCAAAGAGGTGTTTGAGTGCATCAAGTGCAAGCACCGTGAAGAGGCGAACGCGTCTTAGCATTGGCAATAGGTTTGGATAAAAACAGGGCATGAAAATCGTTTTTCGTTTGCACGCCGTCGAAAGAATGTTTGAGCGTAGGATCAATGAGGCGGATGTGGCGCGAATTATCAAAGATGGTAAAATTATCGAAGCGTACCCCAATGACAAGCCGTACCCTTCCTATCTCGCTTTGGGGTATGAAGAGGGAACGGAACAACCCATTCATGTGGTTTATGCCGTCCATGCGGATGAGCGTATCGTCATAACGGTATATCGTCCCGATCCGGCGAAATGGAATGAGAGTTTTGACAAAAGGGTTGAATAATGAGATGTGTAATTTGCAAACATGGTGAAGTGAAGCCGGGAAGTGTGACCGTGACGTTTGAGAGAGGGGAAGTGACCATTGTCTTTAAAGATGTGCCGGCAAAAGTATGTGACAATTGCGGTGAAAAGTATATTGAGGAGTCTGTAACAAAAGAGCTTTTGGCAAAGGCGCAGGAACTCATCGAAAACGGTACGCAGGTCGATATTCGGAAATTTCAGAGTGCCGCTTAAGCTCTTTGGAAAATCCTTCGCCTGTAAAGGGTTCCGGTGAAGCTGGGCATTCTCTCCGACACCCACAAAAAGGCGGGGCGTGCCCGCCGTGCGATTGACATCTTGCTGACAAACGGGGCGGAGTATCTCATTCATGCCGGTGATGTGGGCAAAGAGGAGACGCTGGCTTATATGGAAGCGTCGGGCGTGCCCTATGCGGCGGTGCTGGGCAACAACGACGCGGCGCTTAAAGCGTTGACGTCGCGCTATCACCTCTATACCGAGCCCCACTACTTTGCTATCGGCCGTCTGCGCGTCAAACTGATGCACCATCCACTCTATCTTACCCCCGATGCCGATCTGATTGTCTGCGGTCACCTGCACCGCTTCAGGGCGGTTGTCAGAGAGGGGGCGTTGTTTCTCAATCCGGGCGAGGTGTGCGCCCGCAACAAGCCTGTCAGCGAGGCGGTATTGTTGGAAGTGACGCCCAAAACGTGGGTGGTGCACCACTATGAAAGGGTGATTAAAGAGAAGAGGTGGCAGGATAAGAGTATTCTCTTGCCAAGGAGTGAACGGGTTGGGTAAAACGATCTTTTTGTGCGCTATTAGCAACATCTCCAGCGGGCACTGCCTGGAAGATTGCGCCTTTTGCACCCAGAGCGTGCGCCACGGCGCCGATATTTCGCGCTACTACCACAAGCCTATTGAAAAGATTGTCAAAGAGGCCCAAGCGGCCAAAGCGCGGCAAGCGACGGGATTTTGCCTGGTAACCGCGGGCAAGGGGTTGGATGAGAAGACACTCCGCTTTGTCTGCGAGACGGCGGAGGCGATTAAAAAAGAGGTGGAGGGCCTCAACCTTATCGCTTGTAACGGTACGGCCACCGTTAATCAATTGCGCACCCTCAAAGACCACGGCATCGACAGCTACAACCACAATCTGGAAACCTCCGAACGCTTTTATCCCCGTATCTGCACCACCCACACCTGGCAAGAGCGCTATGAGACCTGCGAAAATGTCAAAACGGCGGGCCTGGCGCTTTGCGCGGGCGGTATCTTTGGCCTTGGCGAGGGTGAGCGGGATAGGGAAAGTCTCTTTGAGAGTCTTGAGGCGCTGGCGCCCGAATCGGTGCCGATCAACTTTTTTCATCCCAACCCGGCCCTGCCCCTGCCCTCTAAACGGCTGAGCGTGGCGGCGGCGCTGGGGATTATCGCGCGGGCCAGGGCGGTACTGGGAGAGGGGGTGCGCCTGATGGTCGCCGGGGGACGGGAGATTACTTTTGGCGACGAGGATTATCGGATTTTCGAGGCGGGGGCCGACGCCATCGTGATCGGCGACTATTTGACCACCAAGGGCGAAGACCCCCTGCGTGACCATGCCATGTTGGCGCGTCACGGGTATGAGATCGCCAAACGTTGCGGAGCGTAGCGTGCACGGTTCGATGGAGTGGGTGGAAGTTCAGATTATCGTGGTGCTCTCACTGCTGATCTGGATCGCTCCGTTTGTGGCCAAAATGGTGCGCCTTCCCACGGCGCCGGTGGAGATTATCCTGGGTTCGCTTGCCGGCGGGATCGGTCTTTTTGGCCAAGAGGTCAATCCCGTTTTCGAGCTGGTAGCGGAGTTTGGCTTTTTGTACCTGATGTTCGTGGTGGGGCTGGAGGTCAATGTCAAAAAACTGCTTAAGACCGATCGGCGCGTGTTGAGGGCGGGCACGCTCTATCTTGGACTACTTTACGGCCTTTCGGCGCTGATTGCCTACCAGATGGGGATCAGTTTTGTCTTTACGGTGATTTTTCCGCTCATCTCCATCGGTCTGGTGGCCGCGCTTTTGAAAGAGTACGGCAAGCAGACCCCCTGGCTTCAGTTTGCCGTGACGGTGGGCATTTTGGGTGAGCTGGTCTCCATTGTGGTGCTCACCTTCGCCAGCGCGGGGATCCATTACGGCGTTGGGTTGGACTTCTTTTTCAAAATCTCGGTGCTTGGCGCCTTTATTGCCGCCATGGCGCTCTTTTATTATCTTTTGCATCTGCTTTTTTGGTGGTTTCCCGAAATCCGTAATACGATGATGCCCTACTTCGATACCAAGGAGCAGGATATCCGCCTGAGCATGGCCACGCTTTTTTTACTGCTGGCGGTGATGCTCTATCTGGGGCTGGAGTTGGCTTTCGGGGCCTTTATCGCCGGGATGTTTATTGCCACCTTCTTCTCTCATAAAGTGGATCTGGAGCAGAAAATCTCCAGCTTTGGATTTGGGTTTTTGATTCCTATTTTCTTTATTTTTGTCGGAAGCACATTGCCGTTTGAAGCCTTTGGTCAGACGGGGGTGGTGGTGTTGGCGTTGATCGTGGCGGCGGTGATGTTTGCGGTGCGCATTCTGGCTTCCGCTGTGTTTGTGCCCATGTGCGGGGTGCGCAACGCCCTGCTTATCGCCCTTTCGCACGCCATGCCCCTGACACTGCTGATTGCCGTGGCGACCCTGGCGTTTCACGCCGGCAGTATTGACAAGGGGCAGTTTGAGGCGTTGGTGTTGGCCAGTATTATAGAGGTGGTGACAGCCATGACGGCCATTAAACTGCTGGCCCCTTCGGCTACCAAGGAGGCGTGTCAGTCAAGCTGACGCAAAACGGCTTCCACAATGGCGTGGGGACTCATACGGGCGTCAAGGATGATGTCGGCCTGCCGTTCATAGAGCGCACAGCGTGTTTCATAAAGCGCGCGGGCTTTGTCGGGGTTTTGAAAAAGGGGGCGTTTGGCCCTCTCCTCGGGGCCAAGACGGGCCACAATCTCCTCAAAGGGCAACTGCAGGTAGATCACCCTTCCCATGGCGTGCAGTCGCTCAACCACCGCCGGCATACCGCCGCCGGTGGAGATGACGCTTCCTCTGACACAGCGGGCCAGCCATTCGGCGCTCTCCTTTTCCAGTGAACGGAAGAAGGTTTCGCCGTTTTCTTTGAAAATAGAGGGGATAGGGCGTCCCTGGGCGCTTTCGATCAGCGCGTCGGCATCTAAAAAGTAGCGTCCGGTCTCTTTGGCCAGCAGTCGGCCTACCGTGCTCTTGCCCGCCCCCATAAAGCCGATGAGCACCAGGTTTTCAGCGCAGTCGGATAACATAACCGTCGGGTGTTTTTTGCAAGGTATAGCGATAAGGGGCGTCAAAGGTGACCACCACCCGGTAGTAGTTGCCGTGGTTGCCGATATCCACGGCTTTGTAGGGCGGGGTGTTGAGGGTTTTGTGGCAGGTCAGAAAACGGGCGGTTCGCTTGAAGTCAACGGCGATTTTAAAGGGGTCGCTTAAGTGAAACGCGCGGATTTTGGTGTCTTTGGTTCGGATGTAAACCGCTTTGGGTTTTAGTTGCAATGAGACAAAAGCAAGAGGCGCGTAACGTAGGCTCATATTTTTTTTGGCTGAGCCGTTTTTGGAACTCTTTCGGGGCGCAAGATACAAAGGTATATGCCAATCGACGGAGCCGTTAAGCTCATAGGTGACGCTTTTGACGGCTCCCTCCACGTTTTGATAACGCAGGGTTATGCCTTTGAGTACCCTGGCATCAGCAGGGAGGGTAATGGAGAGCCCTTGAAAAGGGGGAATGGAGGCGGGGCGGTTGGTGGATTCCGGCAGAACGGTCGTATCGATAACGGGGCGGAAGGGGTTGTCCCTGGCGCCAAGCCAGAGTGCGGGCAACATGAGAAAAAAGATAAAACGCCTCATGAGTCGGGCTCCAACTGCTTGAGTTCAAAAAACTCTTTTTGGAGTTTGGCGTTTTGCTCTTTGAGTTGTTTGATATAGCGATTATAAGCGGCATGCTCCTCTTCAAGCCTTAATAGCACGGTCAAAGAGTCGGGCCCAAAAAGCAACATACTCATATAGATACCCAGGCCGATCACGACGGCCAGGGCAATGGCTAAGTGTTTGATCGGAAAGCCGAAAAGGGCGACGGGCAGTCGCCGTTTTCGGGGAAAGAGATCCGAAACGGGCATCAGCTAAAAAGCTCCCGTCCCAGGTACTCAAAGTAGCCCAGCTCCCGCTCAATGGCCAGCAGGCGGTTGTACTTGGCGATCCGCTCACTGCGGGCGGTGGAGCCGGTTTTGATCTGTCCGGTTCCAAGGGCTACGGCAAAGTCGGCGATAAAGCTGTCCTCACTCTCGCCGGAGCGGTGGCTCATGACACAGGTGTAGCCGTTGCGTTGGGCCAGGCGAACAGTTTGCATCGTTTCGGAGACCGAGCCGATCTGGTTGGGTTTAATAAGAATGGAGTTGGCGATGCCCTTTTCGATCCCTTCGGCCAAAATGGCGGCGTTGGTGACAAACAGGTCGTCGCCGACCAGTTGGACTTTGGAGCCCAGGCGCTCGGTAAGCACTTTCCATCCCTCCCAGTCATCTTCACTCAGGCCGTCTTCGATGCTGACGATGGGGTATTTGGCAATCAACTGCTCGTAGTACTCGACCATCTCTTCGCTGGAGAGGGTGCGCTTTTCGCTCTCCAGGCGGTAACCGCCTTCGGCCACCAGCTCACTGCTGGCCACGTCCAGGGCGATGGCCACCTGCTCACCCGGTTTGTAGCCCGCTTTTTCGATCGCTTTCATAATGACTTCAATGGGCTCTTCGTTGCTGGAGAGGTTGGGGGCAAAACCGCCCTCATCCCCCAGCGCCGTGGCGTGGCCCATCTCGCCCAGAATCTTTTTGAGGTTGTGGTAGACCTCGGCGCTGGCCCTGAGCGCTTCGGAGAACTCCTCAAAGCCGGTGGGCATGATCATATATTCTTGAAAGTCCACGCTGTTGTCGGCGTGACTGCCGCCGTTGATGATGTTGAGCATGGGTACGGGCATCACCAGGGCGTTGGCCCCGCCAAGATACCGATAAAGCGGCATCTTCAAGCTCTTGGCCGCGGCGCGGGCGACGGCCATGGAAACACCCAGTACCGCGTTGGCGCCCAGGTTGCCGTAGTTGTCGGTGCCGTCAATCTCTTTCATGATCGCGTCCACCTCGCTCTGGTTAAAAGGCGAAAGCCCTACCAGTTCGTCGGCGATTTTGACGTTGACGTTTTCGCAGGCGGTCAGGACCCCTTTGCCCATGTAGCGCTCGCCCCCGTCGCGCAGTTCCAGGGCTTCGCGTTTGCCGGTGCTGGCGCCGCTTGGAACAATCGCGTCGGCGACGGTACCGTCGCTAAGGCGCACGGTGGCGCGTACGGTGGGGTTACCCCGGCTGTCCATGACCTCGTCGGCTTTGATATCGTCAATAAATACCATTTTAGTCTCTCCTTTTGTGGTGAATTTTTTTATTATTCATCGCCGCTGGCGGCGATCTCCTCTTCGCTCATCTCCAGCATCGTGGTGCCGATGCCCAGGGCCTGCTTGATCTCGTTTTCGATCTCTTTGGCCAGCTCGGGGTTGTCCTTGAGGGTCTGTTTGGCGTTTTCGCGTCCCTGGCCCAGCTTGGTCTCTTTGTAGCTGAACCACGCCCCCGACTTGTCGATAATGTCGAGTTTGACACCGTAATCGATAATCTCGCCCTCTTTGCTGATCCCTTCACCGAACATGATGTCAAATTCGGCCTGGCGAAAAGGGGGCGCGACCTTGTTTTTGACCACTTTGGCCCGGACCCGGTTGCCGATTTGGTTGTCACCCTGCTTAAGGGTGGCGATGCGCCGTACGTCGATACGGACCGAAGCGTAGAATTTCAGGGCGTTGCCGCCGGTGGTGGTTTCGGGACTGCCGTAGCCCATGGTGCCGATCTTCATGCGGATCTGGTTGATGAAGATGACGGTGGTGTGCATTTTGTGCAAAACACCGGTGAGTTTTCTGAGTGCCTGACTCATCAGCCTGGCCTGAAGTCCCACGTGGGTGTCGCCCATGTCGCCCTCGATCTCGCTTTTGGGCGTAAGCGCCGCCACCGAGTCAACCACAATGACGTCCACCGCGCCGCTTCGGGCGACGGTTTCGACAATGTCAAGCGCCTGTTCGCCAAAGTCGGGCTGGCTGACCAAAAGGTTTTCCACATCTACCCCCAGATTCTTGGCGTAACGCACGTCCAGGGCGTGTTCGGCGTCAATAAAGGCGCACACGCTCCCCTCTTTTTGCGCTTCGGCGATGATCTGAAGCGCCAGCGTGGTTTTACCGGAGCTCTCAGGGCCGTAGACTTCAATAATGCGCCCCTTGGGCACGCCGCCGATCCCCAGGGCCATATCCAGCCCCAAAGAGCCGGTGCTGATCGCCTCGATCGGTTCGATCTCTTTGTCGCCAAGCCGTACCAGCGCCCCTTTGCCAAACGCTTTGTCGATCTGCTTGATCGCCATCTCCAGCGCTTTTTGCTTGTTTGGATCCATACCCATAACTGTCCTCAAATGTGAAATTAGAGATATTTTATCACCTTTGAGATAAAATGAAGCCAAAAACGAGGAGATACCCCGTCGTGAGCCGTCCAAATCCTATTACCGTCGCCCACTCGCCCGATGCGGACGATATTTTCATGTATTACGCCGTGAAGTTTGGCTGGGTGACGCCGCCGGTGCCCTTTGAGAACGAGGCGTTGGATATTGAGACGCTCAACGAAGCGGCCTTGGAGGGGGTGTATGACGTAAGCGCCATCAGTTTCGCGCTCTATCCCAAAATCCGCAATGACTATGCCCTGCTTCGCACGGCGGTGAGTTTTGGCGAGGGGTACGGTCCCAAGCTGATCAAAAAAAAGGGCGCGCGCCTTCGCAAAAATTTCAAAGTGGCCCTCTCCGGTCGTCATACCACCAACGCCATGCTCTTTCGTATCGCCTATCCCGAGGCCCGGATCGTTTATAAAAACTTTCTTGAGATCGAAGAGGCGGTGCTTAGCGGCGAGGTGCACGCCGGGGTGCTGATTCATGAGAGTATTCTTGACTTTGATGAAAGTCTGGAGGTAGAGCGTGAGATTTGGGATATCTGGCAAGAGCTTAGCGGCGGCGGTCTGCCCCTGCCGCTTGGGGGGATGGCCCTGCGCCGCTCCATGCCCCTGCACCGCGCCGTCGCCGTCGAAAAAGCGCTGACTAAAGCGGTGGAGATAGCCGACCGCCACCGCCCTTTGTTGGCGAAGATGCTGTTAGAGCGCAACCTGGTGCGCATTGACGCCCGGACGCTGGAGACCTACCTGGATCTTTACGCCAACGCCCAGAGTGTTTCGATGGACGAAACCCGGCTGCAAGCGCTTGATACCCTCTTTCGTATCGGGCATGAGCACGGCTTTTACGACGGCTTGATTAAGGCGGAGGATTTTCTGATTCCCTTGGAGTATGAAGAGGCGAGATACTCGTGATGAATGGAGAATGGAGAATAGAGAATGGAGAATTTTGGATGCCGGCATGGCCGGTTTTTATTTTGAATAGAAAAGTGTGTGGCGCTCTTTCTAAACTATTCACTATTCACTGTTCACTATTCACTTCCTCCGAAGGAGGTCAATAGGTGGAAGCGCAATTTGTCGCGTTGGGGGTGGAGACGCTGAAGCTGGCGCTGGTTCTCTCTTTGCCCATGTTGCTGGCCGGGCTTATCGCGGGGCTGGCCATCTCTATCTTTCAGGCTACTACCCAGATCAACGAAATGACGCTTAGTTTCATTCCCAAAATTCTGGTGGTGGCGGTGGTGATGATTGTCACGATGCCCTGGATGATGAATCAGATGATCGACTTTACCACCCGGATGTTCGATCTAATCAAACAGTTCGCGTTTTAGATGAAAACCCGTACCGTCGATTTTGCCCGCTACAGCTCGATCCGCATAGGGCCCGTGGCGGAGGTGACGGTGCTGGAGCGGGGTGAGCGGGTGCCGGAGGGGCACTTTCTTGTAGGCGGCGCCAACAACCTGCTCATCGGCCCTCACCCCCCGCCGCTGGCGATGCTGGGCAAAGATTTCTCCTACTGTCGTCTGGAAGGTGAACGACTGATCATAGGTGCCGCCACGCCCACGGGGCGCATACTCTCTTTTTGCAAAAAGCATGATCTTGGCGGGTTTGAGTTCGTGGCCAAACTGCCCGGCACCCTGGGGGGTATGGTAGCTATGAACGCCGGGGTCAAAGCGCATGAGACCTTTAATCGTCTGCTTTGGGTGGAGACCGACGCGGGACGCATAGAAAAAGGGGCGCTCTCCTACGGCTATCGCTATGCCGATCTGCCGGGAGCGGTCTACGCGGCGGCTTTTGAGGTCAAAAAGGGGTTTGACGGGGCGTTGGCCGAGGCCCTGAACGCTTTGCGGGCCAACCAGCCCAAAGCGCCCAGCGCCGGGAGCGCTTTTAAAAACCCGCCGGGCGATTACGCGGGCCGACTTATCGAGGCGGTGGGGCTTAAGGGGTATGGTTTGGGCGGCATGGCCTTTAGCGAACGCCATGCCAATTTCCTGGTGAACCTTGGGGGTGGGACCTTTGAGGAGGCGATTGCCTTGATGCGCATGGCCCGGGAGAGGGTGGCAAAGCGTTTTGATCTGTTACTGGAGCCTGAGATACGGATTGTTAACGAAATTAAAGCACCGTTAAAATAGAAACTTGTAAAATATCTGAAAATAAAACGCTAAGGTGTTTTTGTGAAAATTGATTTAAGAATAATGAGGGTTGTGCTCCTTTGCACGGCGGGGCTTTTGCTCTTTTCCGGTTGCGCGGCGGGTTTGAAAAACGGTGTCAAGACATTGGGGCGCTCTTTTCGATCTCACCAACCGGCCCGCTCTGACACCAACGCCACGGACGCCAACGCCACCCAGCTGACGCCTCATGAGGCGCGGCTGAAAATCTTGGACGAGAACGATACTCAGGATCTGCTTTGGACCTACAAAGCGGGTGCCGCGGCGATGGATGAGAAACTTTTTTTACGCAGTACCGAGATTTTTGATATCTCCGAACAGCTGATCAAAAAGTATGATGAGCAGATTCTTGCCGGCAAGTTTGCCGCCTCGGTTGTTTCACTGCTGACCAACGACAACTTTTTGGATTATACTCCCCGTATTTATGAAAAGATCATGGTCAATACGTATAAAGGGATTGACTTTATGCTCGCGGGCAGGTTTGCCGACGCGCGGGTGGAGTTTAACCGGGCGATGGTTCGGCAAGACAGGGCCAAAGAGTTTTTCGCCAAAGAGATTGAGCAGACCAAGAAGAAGATTAAAAAAGAGCAGAAGGAAGAGTTAAAGAAAAAAGGGGCCAAAGGGAGTCGCAAACAGTACAAAAAGACCCTGCGTAACAAAAAGACGCTCGGCATGATCGAAAAACGCTACTCCAACCTTTTTGCCTTTAAGCCCTATCGCGATTTTGTCAACCCGTTTAGCACCTACATGGCAGGGCTCTATTTTTACAACGTGCATGATTACCGCAAGGCCGAGGAGAGGTGGAAAGAGGCCTACGGGATGATCCGCAAACTCGAAAAAGGGGCCGGGATTGTACGCCGGGATCTGCGCCTGGCCGTTGCCGCCAAACGTTCGGGGCGCAAACACTATCCGCGCCACTATACCTGGGTGGTGTTTCTTAACGGTGAAGGGCCGGTTAAAAAGGATCTGATTTTTAATATTCCCCTCTTTTTGGTCTCCAGCAATATCGCCTACGCCCGCATTGCCCTGCCAACACTTAAAATGCGTCAAAGGGCCTACCCTGATCTGGAGATTCGTAAAGGAAAACGGCGCTATAAAACGGGGCGAATTGCCAGTATGGACAGGATTATCAAGGCGGAGTTTAAAAAACGGTTTGACCTGGTGGTGACCCGGGCGTTGGCCAGGACGGTGACGCAGGCGATTATCCAAAAACAGTTACAGGACCATTTCGGGATTTTCGGTACGTTGGTCGGGGCGGCTTATCAGGCAGTGATGAATCAGGCCGATATCCGTATCTGGGATTCGCTCCCCAAAGATTTCCAGGTGGCGCGGGTGCGTTCCGGGGGCAAAATCGCCATCCGGGCCGGCGGTAAGACCCTCTATACGCTCAAAACCAGCCGCAGGCGCAACTATGTGGTGCTGGTGCGTATTGCCGAAAAAGGGGATCAACCGATCATCTCCGTGGCGGAGTTTAAATGAATTGGGTAAAATACCAAAAAGAGTTATGAAAGGGGTATAAGATGATGAAAAAAGGATGGATCACGTTAGCGCTTGTCAGCTTGATGGGCCTATATACAGGGTGTGCGAATCAGCCGCACTATATCGATCCCGAAAAAGAAGGAACCTCCACACCCGTGACGATGGGGCTTGATTACGAGGATTTTCAGCGTTCGGCGATCAAGCTGGTTGACTCCATGCTTCGCTCCAAATACCTGGATCGGATGTACCGGATGAAGATGAAAAAAGAGGGCAAACCGCTGATTTTGATGATCAGCGATTTTGTCAACGATACGACCCAGCGGGTCGATATCGACCAGTTGGTCAAGCGTATCCGCATCTCGTTGTTGGATAGCGGCAAATTCATCATCACCACGGCGCTTCGAGCCGGCGGCGCCGAGGATTCGGCCACCTATGAGCTTCGCAAATTAAGGGGAAATGCCGAGTTTAAGCAGAGCCGTATCGCCAAAAAGGGAACCATTGAGACCCCCGATCTCTCTTTGTCGGGCAAGATTATCCAGCGGGTGAGCAAACTCTCCAACGGTGATCAGCGGGTCGATTACTATTTTCAGATGTCGTTGACCGACGTCTCCAGCGGTCTGGCTTTCTGGGAGGGTGAAGAGGTGGTCTCCAAGGCCGGTAGCGGCAAATCGGCACCGTGGTAAGAGGGGATACCATGAAACGTTTATTCTCTTTGCTTGGCGGCACAGCGCTGGCGATGTCGTTGGCAGTTGCCGGGGCCCAGGCGCCCCAAAGTGGCGGTATTGCGGTGGAACAGAACCGGATGGTCGAGCCGATCGTGCCGGCGCCGGATGAGAGGATTGACGACTGGTCTGAACGCTTTTTGCAAAAGATGGGTCTGTCGGAATTTGGGGAGCATCACGGTAAATACTTCTATTATGCCCAGATGCCGGTGATGTTGCCCCAAACCGATCCCCAGTACGCCAACGCGCTGATCAACGCCTATGACAAGGCGATGTTCAATATCTATGAGCAGTTTGCCATGGATATGTACGGCAAAGTGTTGCAGGAGCAGACAAGAGAGTTTTTCCAAAACAGCTCCACCGACGCCGACAAGCTGGAGGCGCCCACCGCCAACGTGCGGGGCATGGTGGGCAAGGTTCTGGCTTTGATGGACAAAAGCCTGGATGTGGCCGACAAGGAGCTGGACAAAAAACTGGCGGAGTTGGGGGTTGACCCTGCGCAATATCGCAAGCTGACGCCCCGGCAGAAAAAAGATCTTTTCAAAGAGCGGTTCCTAAAAAAAACGATCAAAAAGGCAAGCGGCGACATTTCGGGACTTTTTACCGTTCAATCGGCCGTGGCCGTGGACAAGTCGGGTAACGCGGTGGTCGGCGTGATCGCCGTGGTGAGCCCCAAAACCCGGCAGATCGCCAAAGATATCCGTTTGCAACGCCGTTCGCTTATTGCCGGAAAAGGGAGGGATATCCGCTCCCTCATTCCCCAAAAGCCCGACGCGCTCTTTAGCACACTGGGCACCCGCCTGGTATATGACAGCGACGGCACGCCGGCTATCATCTCCTACGGGATGCACAGTTATATGCCCCAAAAAGATCACTATCTCAATGTTCGGCTCAAACAAAACGCCAAAGACGCCGCCGTGGCCGTGGCTGACGGGCAGATCGCCATGTTGGTCAACGGTTTTTTAAGCGCGCGCTTTGAGCGCCAAAGGGGCGAGGAGGTCAACCGCTATATCGAGCGTGAGCTCAAACCCGACGCCATGAGCGTGGAGAAGACCGTCCGCAACGTTATTGACAAGACCTACCAGCGGGCCAAGGCGAGCGCTTCCATGCGCCTGCAGGGGGTGAGCACTTTTAAAACCTGGCGCTATACCCTGCCCGCCGGGCAGAAAGTAGTAGGCGCCGTACGGGTTTGGCGCTATGCTACGTTGGACGCGGTGCGAAGGTTCAAGGAGGGTTACAAACCCAAGCCCAAAAGCAGACCAAAAGGAAAGAGCTCTTTTGGCGAGAGCGAGATTGTCAACGACATCAACGATTTTTAAAGGCGTAGCATGAAAAAACTGCTCTTTTTTCTTCTGACGGCGGTTTTGGCGACGGCGCAGATCAAGACCGTCCACGTAACGGCGACCGGTTTTGGCTCCACCTATTCCGAGGCGGTGCAGGACGCGCTGGTCAACGCCGTGGCGCAGGTGCGGGGGATCGGCATCAAGGCCCAGAAAGAGTACCAGCAAAGATTGCGGCAGGTAACCATCAGTGTCAACGGCAAAAGCAGTGCCGACATTCGCCTCAAAGACGGCACCTATTCCAAGGTCTCCAGCGCTACGGGCGGTTTTGTCAAGCGCTTTGATGTGCTTTCGGTGCGGCGGGTTTCGCCCCATGAGTACGAGGCGAAGGTGCGGGCCTATTTTGACAAATACAAGTCACCCGGCTTCAATCCCCGAAACCGTCGGAGCCTGGCGGTATTG
>JAMOMS010000017.1 GCA_027067015.1 Campylobacterales bacterium
AGGCCAGCGATAACATTGCCTGCGTGGTGATTGAACCCATCGCCGGCAACATGGGGCTGGTGCCCGCCGAGGAGAGCTTTTTGCAGGAACTGCGCGCTCTTTGCGACGCCCACGGCGCTTTGTTGATCTTTGACGAGGTGATGAGCGGGTTTCGCGCCTCTCTGACCGGGGCGCAGGGATTGACGTCGGTACGGCCCGACCTGGTGACGCTGGGCAAGGTGATCGGCGGCGGGATGCCCGTGGGAGCCTTTGGGGGCCGGGCTGAGATCATGGACAAACTCAGCCCCGACGGGCCGGTCTACCAGGCCGGCACGCTCAGCGGCAACCCGGTGGCCATGGCGGCGGGGTTGGCGACGGTGCGCCAGCTCAGGGCCGACGGGGCGGTTTATGAGATTTTGCAGATGCGGGCCGAGCGGCTGGTTAACGGCCTGAAAGCGGCGGCCGAGGAGAACGGTATCGCTTTGCAGGTGGATGTGCGGGGCAGTATGTTTGGCTTCTTCTTTAACGATAAGCCCGTCAAAAACTTTGACGACGCCCTGGCCAGCGACACCGAGCGTTTCGCCGCTTTTCATCGCGCGATGCTCGATAGGGGATTCTATTTCGCCTGTAGCCAGTTTGAGACCGGCTTTATCTCCACCAAAACCAACGACGCGATGATAGATGAGACGATCCGCAACGCCAAAGAGGTCTTTGGAGCGCTCTGATGGCCGAGGAGAAGAAGACCGCCAAAAAGGTGGTAGAGGGGGCGTATGACCTCTCTTTGGGTATCTCCGTTGTCGTGGCGGTGCTCATCGGCGTGGGGCTGGGGTACTGGATGCGCGAGACGTTCGGTTACGGCTGGCTCTTTTGGCTGGGGGTCTTTTGGGGGGTCGGCGGCGCGATTTTGAACATCTACAAGGCTTACCGCAAGCAGGTGAAGGCCTTTGAGGAGCTGGCGGAAGATCCCCGTTACAAACGCTACGGCCAAAGCGGGGGCGATGCGAAAGAGGAGTGAACTCTTCGGGTGGCTTGCGCTTCTTTTGGCCCTTGCGGGCGTCGGGGCCTACGCTTTGGGCGGCACGCAGGCGCTGATAAACCTGGCGGTCGGGTTTGTGTGCGCGTTGCTGGTGATGGGCGCTTCGGCCTTTGGGTACTGGCAGATGGTGGAGGGGGCCAAAACCTCCCCGTCGGCCCATTCAGAGCAGACGGAGCCGGGCGAGGGGTACGGCGATTGGTACGGCCTGTGGGAGGAGCAGACCCCGCCTCCCGATGACGTTAAAACCCTTTTAAATGAGCAAAAGGCGCGTCTAAAAGAGCAAAAGCCCTCTCTCAAAGCGCGCCTGGCTTCCGCCAAACCGGCCCTTTCGCTCTATCGTCTGAGCGCTTACGGGGTGTTGATTTACGGCGTCTACGCGCTGATTGGGGCGCAGATATTTAAGCCCGTGGCGTACCTGGCGGGCGCGACGACGGCGCTGGGGGGCGTGGCGTTGTGGCTTTACGTAAGAGGAAAAGTCAGGCCATAATGAGCGGCGCTTCAAGAATCAGCGCCCCCGGCTTTTGCAAAAAGTAGCCGTTGAGGTTTTGGGCCAGCCGGCGCAAAGAGGCCTCGGGTAGATGCGAAGTCGGCTCGCCTTCGATCCTGACGGCGAAAATCGGGTAGCGTTTGCCCTCAAACTTCAGGGTCTCACCGGTTTTGAGCAGTAAAGAGAGGCGGGTCGGCGATCTTTTTTGCATACTCTCAAAAGCCTGGGTCAAAAAGGCGACAAAACTCTCCGGGTCAATCTTGATTTCCGGCAAAGTAGGATCAAGCTCCGTGGTAATGGGCGCTTCGCGCCCGATGGAGCTGGTGCTGACGGCCAGGTCGATCAGGGCGTAGATGTTGTGGGCTGTCAGTTGGCTGACGTGCGGTTCGGCGATGCGCTCGGGCGGCCGACGGTAGAGGCGGATGGCGATGGCGTCGTTGTCTTCGTAACCCACCATGATGCCGAAAAACTCGTACTTGCCAAACTCCAACTCCATCATGGTGGTTTTAAAGCCGTAGGATTGGTTGGCGTAGGTTACCGCCAGGTTGAAGATCTCCTGCGGGGTGACTTCGGCAAAGAGAAACTGCGCCTCCTGGTTGAGGGTGAGTACCTTGCCGTTGGCGTCAAAGAGTACCCAGGGGTTGTAGTCGTACTCCAACCACTTCTCATAAAAATCCATTGCTCAAAAACCTCCGGTTTTTGAGAATAAACAGTGGTCAGTGAACAGTGAAGAGGGCAGGATGCCGCGCGAAGCGCGGCTTTCATTCTTGGGATGGAAAGGTTGCGAAGCAACCATCCTCAATTTTTCATTTTTCATTGTTCACTTTTTATTCTTATCGAAGCGAGACGCGGAGCATCACTCCTCGATGTAGTTTTTCAGTTTCCGTCCCACTTTGGGGTGTTTGAGTTTTTTGATGGCACTGCTCTCAATCTGTCGCACCCGTTCACGGGTGACGTTAAGCGCCTTGCCGATCTCTTCGAGTGTGCGGTCGCTTTCGTCATCCATCAGTCCAAAGCGCATACAGATGACCGCCTTTTCCCGTTCGTTGAGTTGGTCGAGTACTTCATCAATCTGCTCTTTAAGATCCTCTTTCATCACCGCCTCAACGGGGCTGGCACTGCTTTTGTCTTCGATGAAGTCGCCAAAGCGTCCATCCTCCTCGCTACCCACGGGCGCTTCAAGGCTGACGGGCTCTTTGGTGATCTTGATGACGTTTTTGACCTTGTCTACCGTCAGCCCCACCTCTTTGGCGATCGTCTCCACATCGGGCTCTTTGCCGGTCTCCTGAAGATATTTGCGGGTAACCTTGTTGATACGGTTGATCGTCTCGATCATGTGGATGGGAATGCGGATGGTTCGGGCCTGATCGGCGATGGCCCTGCTGATGGCCTGGCGGATCCACCATGTGGCGTAGGTGGAGAACTTGTACCCTTTTTTGTACTCAAACTTGTCCACCGCTTTCATCAATCCGATGTTGCCCTCCTGGATCAGGTCCAAAAAGGGCAGGCCCCGGTTGGTGTAGCGCTTGGCGATGGAGACCACCAGGCGCAGGTTGGACTTGGCCATGCGGGTTTTGGCCTCTTCGCTGATCTTCTTGCCCCGTTTGATCTGCTCCAAAATCTCCTGGAGCTTTTCGGGCTCAAGGTTAAAGCTGTCTTTGGACGCCTCCTTGGTCTGGAAGAGCTTTTTGATCTGCAAATAGGTGCTTACCATGGTTGCTTCGGGCACCGCCGCGGCAATCTCCTCTTTGGACATATTGACAATATTGTCCAAAATCTTCTGGTGGTTGGCCTTGAGCTGGTCGTTAAAGAGCGGCAGGCGGTATTCAAGGCGCTTGAGCTCTTTGTCGAAGCCTTCGTCGCTTTTGAGCGCCGTCTCCATCGCCTTGACCAGTTCGTTGATCAGTTTGGAGGTGGGGCCAAGATCAAGCAGGCGGTCTTTGAGCACCTTTTTCTTGTAAGCCAGCACCAGGTCGTAGTGGAACTTCTCTTCCTCGGTGGCCTCTTCGGGGATCTGCTTTTGCTGGGTTTTGAGCCAATCTTTCTTGGCCTTCTCCAGCGCCTTGAAGGTCTCAACCACCTTTTTGACCCGCTTGTCGTCCTTGGCGCTCTTTTTCTTGGCCTCATCGGTCTCGTCATCGTCGTCGCTGTCGTTGTCCTCGAAGCTCTTAAAAAGCTCCTTGACCCGCCGTTCGCGGTTAATGAGCGGCTCTTTATAATCAAGAATAAAGTCGATGAGATAGGGAACCGAGCAGATGGCGTCAAGAATGATATCCTCACCCATCTCGATCTTTTTGGAGATCTCGATCTCCTCCTCTTTGGTCAGCAGGGGAATTTGCCCCATCTCCCGCAGGTACATCCGCACCGGCGAGTCACTGCGGCTCCACTCCAGCAGTTCCTTTTCGCGGGTGAAGTCAAACTCCTCTTCCAAAGAATCATCGCTAAGCCGCTTCTTTTCGGTTTCGCGCTTCTCGGCCTCCTCAATATTCAAAAGCATGGCCCGTTCACTGGAGGTGATGATCTTGACACCGTATTTTTTGGCCAGTTTCAGAATATTGCGGGCCTGGGCGAGGGTGGGTTGCTTTTCAAAAACCTGAACGACGGTTTCAAACGTGACGTATTGGTCGTCTTTGTGCTCTTCAAACAGTTTCTCAAGTGCCTGATTCAGCTCTTTTGCGGTCAAAGGAGGACTCCTTGCGTGAGAGTAAGGGGGATTTTATCTAAAAAGATATTAATCTATGGTAAAGCACGTGCGAGTTTTGTTTTGCGTTTGTTGGAACGCTCTTTGCTTTCTTTGGTCTGAACGACAAAAAGGAGCGCGTATGCAAAGCGGTTA
>JAMOMS010000018.1 GCA_027067015.1 Campylobacterales bacterium
GCCCCGTGCCGTTCTTCTTTTTGGTAGAGAAGTAAGGATCAAAAATTTTGGGCAAAATATCTTCCGGCACGCCGCCGCCGTTATCACACACCTCCAAAACCGCCCATCCTTCCCGCTCATAGGTTCGCATCCCAATCACCGGGTCGACCACGTCACGTTCACGAAGCACATCCTGGGCGTTTTTAACCAGGTTAAGCACCACCTGCTCCAGCTCACTGCGGTAAAGTTCCGTCTCACGGCAGGGGGCCATATCGGTATCCAGGCGTATCCCGTGGTGACCGAAAGGCAGTTCAACCAACCGGCATACCGCTTCCGCCACCTCATGCAGGCCCACCTTCTCCCGCCGTTTTTCCGGCTTGAAGAAATTTCTAAAATCGTCAATGGTACGGCTAAGATGCCGGGTATACTCTATGATCTTTTCCGCCATCTCCTCAACCATATGCGACTCCAGCCGCCCCTTTTTGGAGCGCACCTTCATGGTAGATGCCACCAGACTGATGTTATTAAGAGGTTGACGCCACTGGTGGGCGATCATGCCGATCATCTCCCCCATCTGGGCCAGTTTGGACTGCTCATACAACAAAGCGTCCTTCTCCTGGGAGCGGCGCACCTCCTCTTCCACCTGGCGCTGGAGAATCTCATTGATATGGGTAATCTCTTTACGCGAGCGCTCCAGCTCCCGTTTGGCGCGCGCAAGACGAACAATCCAAAACAGGCTCATTACCGCCGCCACGGCCAAAAGGGCAAAAACCTCCCGCCAATGGGAGAACCCGCTCCTTTCTCTCATGCCCGCGTCCATCCAGCGGTGATAGATGTAGTTTTTTTTGGCATCATCCAACTGCGCCACCGCCTGATTCAAGGGTTCTAGCAATCGGGGATCACGCACCACGAAAATCAGCGGTACTTTCACATGAAGTCGCGCGCCGATTTTAAGATCGTCCGACCCGTACCGTTCCAACGCGCTCACCGCCACGCCCAGCAGATCGACATATCCGTCCACTTTCCCGCGCTCTACGTCTTGAAGCGCTTTTTGGGTATTCTCATACACCTTAAAGGCAAGCTTTGGATAGTGCTCACGAAGTATCTTGAGCACACCCATTCTCGCCGGGGCGGCTATGGTTCCTTGAAAACCTTTCAAATCTTCCCGATAGGGCGCCGACTTATGGGTAACCAGCACAAGCGACTGTTTCCACCAAGGCACCGTCGCCAAACCGCTTCCGCCAAACGCCACGTCACAATCTTTTTCGACAAACTCGGCTTTGAGGCCAAGAATATCACTTACGGCATTGGCAATATCAGCCATCATGCCAAAAAACTGCCCCGCTTCATTAATTTCCCCGTACGGATAGGCATCTGAGCCTTTACAAAAGCGCAAAACACCCTTTTGGCTCAGATAACGTTCCTGCTCTTTCGTTAGCTTTAATCCCGTATAGGTATAGTTGCCAAAAAACCACTTTTTCTCTAACTTTTTCATGGTGCTGGGAGGGATCATGTCCAGCCCCTTCTGCAAAATCTCCATCCCCTCGGCCAACTCTTTTCGCAAAGCGAAACGTAGCGGTATCATCTTGTCAAACATATAGATCGTTCGCATTTTCGGCAAACCCAGGCGCGCCAATACAAATTCGGTAGAGGGATTGCCAAAAGCCAGATCAATCTCTTTACGGATCACTTTTTTATATGCCTCTTCCAGGTCTTTTACCTCAACTATCCGTAAACCCGCTTTTTGGGCCAACTGCTTATCCAATACATTATCGGCCGCTACCGCCACGGTTTTTCCTTTAAGCTCATCCAAAGAGGCCACCTGCCCTATACCGCTATCAACAGCCGTGATTAAGGTTTTGGAGACTTTAATATAGGGTCGTGAAAAAACCAGCCACTTCGCTCTTTCAGGGGTTTTGATCAAAGTAGCCAAACCGTCCAGGTACCCCTCTTTGGCCAATTTTTGCATCTGGGCCCAGTTGCCCGCTTTGAGTACAAAATGGGCCCCGGTATAGTGGTTAACCAAATTAAGCACATCCACATCAAACCCGCTAACCGACCCGTCCTCTTTGACAATCACATAAGGCACCCATGCGTCACAACTGCCCAACGTAATGGTCTGGTGACGCACCAAAAAACGCTCCAAGCGCGGCTCCAACCCGTTGGCAAACCCCCAAACAACAAAAAAACCAAAAAGAAAAACCATTCTCACCATACGCTTCATAACAATTTCTACCTTCCCCGTTTTCAGCAAGTTATAAATCGACAAAACCGTTTTTGTGTTAACGGTATATTAACAGATTATACCGTTTTTTTATCAAAATTATCTGCCATCCCAAGCTAAAACCGTAACAACAGGCTCACTTTAGAGCATCTATCCTATAATCCCGCTATTTTTTTCAAGGAGCGTCATGTTCGCCCAACTGCTTACCGCCTACTCCGCGCAGAGTCTTAAAAACGACATCCTCTCCGGCGCCGTTGTCGCCGTGGCACTGGTGCCCGAAGCCATAGCCTTTTCGCTGATTGCGGGTGTGAGTCCCCTGGTGGGGCTCTATACCGCCTTTTTGCTGGGACTTATTACCGCCCTTTTTGGCGGCAAACCCGGCATGATCAGCGGCGCCACCGGCAGTGTGGCGGTGGTGATGGTCTCGCTGGTGGCGACCCACGGGGTGGAATACCTTTTCTTCGCCACGATCCTGACGGGACTTATTCAGGTGGCGTTTGGCCTACTGCGGCTGGCCAAGTTTATCCGCCTGGTGCCCCAACCCGCCATTTTGGGCTTCGTCAACGGCCTGGCCATCGTCATCGCCCTGGCGCAGTTGCCGATGTTCGAGGGCGAAGGGCCCGTCATGTATATGCTTGTCGCCGCCACCATGGCCACCATGGCACTGCTACCCCGCTTTACCAGGGCGGTCCCGGCGGGGCTGGTGGCTATTGTGGTACTCAGCGCTATCACCGTCCTTTTCGATCTGGACACCAAGCGCGTCGCCGATTTGGGAAGTATCGCCGGCGACCTGCCCAGCTTCCACTGGCCCGAGGTGCCGCTAAGCTTTGAAACCCTCAAGATCGTCCTCCCCTACGCCGCCGTCATGGCCGCCGTGGGACTCATTGAGAGCCTGCTGACCCTTTCGGTGCTGGATGAGATGAGCGGCCAAAAAGGCAACGCCAACAAAGAAGCCGTGGCTCTGGGTGCGGGCAACGCCGCCTGCGGGATGTTCGGCGGTATGGCGGGTTGCGCGATGATCGGCCAAAGTATCATCAACTTCACCTCCGGCGGGCGGGGACGCCTTTCAGGCGTGACGGCGGCGGTGCTTCTGATTCTCTTTGTCGTCTCACTCAGCGACCTGATCGGCCAGATTCCCATTGCCGTACTGGTGGGCATTATGTTTATGGTAAGCGTCGAGACTTTCGAGTGGGCCAGCTTCAGCCGCCTGCGCAAGATGCCAAAGACCGACGCCTTCATTCTTGTGACTGTTACGGTGGTGACCATCTTCACAGACCTGGCCATGGCGGTGATTATCGGCGTTATCATCTCCGCGTTGGTCTTTGCGTGGCAACACGCCAGGGTTTACACCCGCACTTATATAGAAGGTAAGCGGAAAATCTACGAGTTTGACGGCCCGCTCTTTTTTGCCTCCGTTCAGGGTTTTTTGGATCAGTTTGACACCCAAAACGACCCTGACGAGGTGGTGATGGACTTTAAAAGGGCCCGGGTCATGGACTCCAGCGGCGTCGAAGCCATTGACAAGATTACCCGTCGTTATGAAGAGACGGGCAAAAAACTGACCATACGGCACCTGAGCGAAGATTGCAAAAAACTGCTCAAAGCCGCCGGAAAATACTGCACTTACGAAGAGGACGACCCCACCTACAAGGTGGCGGTCGATCATGAGATGTACGAGAGGAGGTGATTATTCGTTTTCCGGCGCTTCCGCCCGGGCCTTCTCGATCGCGTCGGCCAGATCCTCCATCAGGTTTTCGGCTTTCGATTGGCTGATATTCTGGGCACTGCTGTACTCGATACGGTAACCGTCGTCGGTAATGATCACTTCCACGGCGATATTTTTGTTTTCGTCAAAATATTTCTCCGCGATGACGGCCCTCTCACCCAAAGGCGTGGTCATCCAGCCGTCAGACTCGGCCCCTTTGACGATGGCCCGCTTCAACGCTTTGGGCTTTACATATTCACCCACGTGTTTTACAATGGCACCCTCTTCCTGCGTCACGCTACCGCCCGTCGAGACGCTCTTTGCGGCACATCCGCCCATCACCAGCATGGCGGCCGCCGCCGCGATCCAGAGGTGTTTTTTCAGCTTCATCATCGCATATTCCTTCTTGTCTTGATTTGCTTTCGAGAG
>JAMOMS010000019.1 GCA_027067015.1 Campylobacterales bacterium
CCATATTCACAATCGCCACACTCCGGTAACCGCGACGGTCAAAGTGTTGGGCATGAAGGGCGTCGGCAAAGGCTTCGTTGAGATCTTTCTTATCGGGGTCCATATAAAAGATAACAGTCACCTTGCCAAGCAGTGTAGAAGAGTCAAAGGGTGTGCCGTCGGCTTTTCCCCCCTCATCTTGGGCAAGGGTCAACCGGGGAAGGGGCGCCCCGGTCTCCAGCGCATGGAGCGATAAGCTCAACAGCAAAGCGCCAATCAGAGCCCTCATGACGCCGAAAGTTCCAGCGCTCTTTCAACCACCGCGTCGATCGTAAAGCCGAAGTGTTTAAAGAGATCGCCCGCCTTGCCGCTGGCGCCAAAACTCTCCATACGCATCACCGCGTCGGCCAGCCGGTACCACTCCAAGCCGCTGGCGGCCTCGACGGCCAGGACTTTGGTGGCGGGATCAATGACCGCGTCGATATAGGAGCGGGGTTGCTCCAAAAAGAGTTCAAAACAGGGCACGCTCACCACGTTGGCCATCACCCCCTTCTCTTCCAGGTGACAACCGGCTTTGAGCGCCGTCATCACCTCGCTTCCGGTGGCCACCAGCGTCAGGGTCGCGCCTTCGCGCCGTTTGATCAGGTAACCGCCCTTTTCGGGCGCGCCGTAGTCTATCTCTTTCTTGAGGGTTTTGAGCTTCTGGCGGCTGAGCACAAACCCGCAGGGACGATCGGCTTGAAGCGCCACCTTCCAGCAGGCGACGTTTTCGCTCGCGTCGGCCGGGCGGAAAGTGTAAAAGCCCGGCAGGGCCCGGAACTGGCTGAGATGTTCGATCGGCTGGTGGGTCGGACCGTCCTCGCCCACACCGATACTATCATGCGTCCAGACAAAAAAGTGCTTCAATCCCGACAGTGCCGCCACGCGTACCGCCGGTTTGAGGTAGTCGCTAAAGACAAAGAAGGTGGCGGTAAAGGGCAGGAGAGGACCGTAGGCGGCCATACCGTTACCGATTGCCGCCATGGCGTGCTCACGGATGCCGAAGTGGATATTCTTACCCTTCGGAAACTCGCCCATGCCCTTGAGCTCGGTCTTGTTGGAAGGGGCCAGGTCGGCACTGCCGCCCAGAAAGCCGGGCAGGGCTTTGGCGATGGCGTTGAGGATCTTGCCGTTACTGTCGCGGGTGGCCACTTCGGCGCCCTCTTCAAACTCAGGCCAGACAATGGCGTCAAAATCGGGGTTTTCCAACCGTGCCAGGGCTTCGTTTTGCTCAATGTAGGGGGTCTGCTTGAGCAGGTGGCGCCACTCCCTTTCGGCCAGCTCACCCTTTTCGACCGCACAGCGAAAACGCGCCAGCACGTCGTCGGGAACGTAAAAGCTCTCCTTCGCAGGAAAGCCCGCTACCTCTTTGGCCCGGGCAATCAGCTCTTCCCCCAGAGGCGCCCCGTGGCTCTCATGAGAGCCCTGCATCTCCAGCGCCCCTTTGGCGATCATGGTATGGGCGATAATGAGCACCGGCTTGTCCGCTGTTTTGGCCTCTTTGAGCGCGTTGTCGATCTGCGTATAGTCGTGGCCGTCAATCTCCAGCACCTTCCAATCCTGCGCCTCAAACCGCAGTCGCACATCCTCGGTCCAGGCCAGCGACGTATCCCCCTCAATGGTGATACGGTTGGAGTCATAGATCAAAACCAGGTTATCCAGGGCGTAACGGCCCGCCACGGCGCACGCCTCGTAGCTGATACCCTCCATCAAATCGCCGTCGCCGCAAAGGCAGTAGACGGTATGGTCGATGATTTTGGCGGTTTCGGTATTGACCAGATTGGCGCAATATTTGGCGGCCATGGCCATCCCCACGGCGTTGGCCACCCCCTGCCCCAACGGCCCGGTGGTGATCTCCACCCCCGGCGTGTGGCCGTACTCGGGGTGGCCCGGGGTTTTGGAGCCCAGCTGGCGGAAGTTTTTCAGATCTTCCAGGCTGATATCATACCCCCACAGATACAACAGCGAGTAGACCAGTCCCGTGGCGTGCCCGCCGCTAAAGACCAGCCGGTCACGGTTGAGCCACTTGGGGTTTTGGGGATTGTGTACCATATGCTCGGAGAGCACCGTAGCGATATCGGCCAGTCCCATCGGCGCGCCGGGGTGTCCACTGTTTGCCTTTTGAATCATATCCGCCGCCAAAAAGCGGATCGTATCCGCCATCTTTTTCATCATTGCACTGTCCATCCGGTCAATCCTTGTTTTTATAAACGGTAAAGAGTAGATGCCCTTAACACCCACTCTTTGCCGTTTGACGATGCCGCGCAAGGTAGGGTGCCAGCAAACGCGCCAGCCCCTCCCTCAACGCAGGCGAGAAACGGGCCAACCGCTTTTCGATCTTCTCCACCAGCCCGTCGGCCCGCCGACAGCTCTCTTGGAGCCCAAACAGGTTCACGTAACTGTTTTTCTGCCCGTCAACCCCGGTGGTTTTGCCCGCCTCCTCGGCGCTTTGGGTCGCGTCCAGGATGTCATCTTGAATCTGAAAGAGCAGGCCCACATCCAGGCCAAAATCGTACAGCTCCGCCTGAACCTCGGTGGAGAGCCCGGCGATCACGCCCCCCATCTTCAGCGACGCGGCGATCAGGCGACCCGTTTTGTACTCGTGCAGAAAATCGACCTGCTCGGGCGTCAGGCGCTCTCCTTCAAAACGGCAGTCGATCGCCTGTCCCAGCACCATGCCCCCGATGCCGCCGTTATAGGCCAGCTCACGCACCAGCGCCGTTTTCACGTCATCACGCAGTGGGGCCGTGGCGATCAGGTAAAAGGCGTGGGTATTGAGCGCGTCACCCACCAGCACCGCCGTCACCTCGTCAAAGCGCTTGTGCAGTGTCGGCTCTCCCCGACGCAGATCGGCGTTGTCCATCACCGGCAGATCGTCATGAATCAGCGAGTAGGTATGAAACATCTCCACCGCCAGCGCCACCGGGTAGGCCCCTTCAACCAGCAGGGGCGCGCAACTTCGCACCACCGTCAGCAAAAGCCCGGGACGAAACCGCTTGCCGCCCGCTGTCAGCATCGTTTTGAGCGCCGTGTCGAAGGTGGGGTGGAAGCTGGGGGCTTCGGGAAGGTGGGAATGCAAATAAGCTTCAAAATCTCTCATGGCACCGGCTTTGAAATTTTGGGCGATTATAGCCTAAAGGGGCGCAAAAAAAACTGAAAACCCGCCCGCTCCCAAAGGAGTTTTCGGGGTTTTTTGCCCGCGACGGCCAGACGGCTCATCACCTTGCGCACCGCTTCGGCGTTGTCTACCCGCTCACCCTCCACCGCCAACAGTCGATCACCCGCCTTCAGCCCCGCCTTTTGCGCCTCTGAACCGGGCAGGAGACTTTGAACGCGCAATCGGTCGTCAAAGCGGATGCCAAAACGCTCCAAAAAGGTATCGCTCACCCGGCCGCCGCCAAAACGGCGCATACAGCGGGCCGATATTTTAAGCGCCTTATCCCGGCGCGCCACCAGCACCCCTATGCGCTCCCCTTCCCGGCACCGGTCGATCCGGTCCATCGCCTCATAGGTATTGGGCACTTTCATGGTCGCCAACCCCACCAGGCGGTCGCCCGGCAAAAAGCGGGTCTTGGCGAAGGGATCGATCCATTTGACCGTCGGTCGGCTCTTTGAGGCGTCCAGCCGCATCCCCAACGTACCGTGGAAAGTGTCGTTTTTGAGCAGTCGACGAATCATGGCGGCGTCATACCAGCGCCCTTTCGCGTCGCTGATGCCCGCCAGTCGGCAACAAAGCGCCATCAACGCCCCCTCTTCACCCGGTTTGCCGGCCAGTTTTCCGGGCAGTAGCGCCACGGGGTAGGTACGCACCCTGGCCGGCTCCCTCTTGCCGTCTGCGCAAAATGTCAGCGGCGCCTCCCGCTCTTTTGCCAACGGCAAAGGGCGTCCGCCGGGAGCGCGAAAGATCACCAATCCCAACATGACATCCCGCGCCTCGGCCGATTTGCCCGCCGGCAAATGGAGCGAAACAAAACGTCCCTTCGCCACCTCATAGGCCCAATGGCCGTCAAATAACTGAATACTTTTTGGGAAAAAACGGCTACACGATTCTGCCCACAGCGCAGAAAGAAAAAAGAGAGAAAAAGCGAGAAAGCGAAGGGGTCGCATCACCCCTGCCCGCCGCCGGCAAAGGGATTCATGCCGCCCAACGCGCTCATGGCGGCGTTTTTGCGGTTATCCTCCACCATCTTCATCACGTCGTTGACGGCGGAGATCAGAAGAATCTGCAGAGCCTCTTTGTCTTCAAGCAAAGAGTCGTCAATCTCAATGTCAACCACCTCACCCCTGCCGTTGGCGGTCACTTTCACCAATCCGCCGCCGCTCTTGGCGGTAAGCTCGACCGACTCGGCCCGCTCTTCGATCTCCCTGGCCTTCTTCTGCGCCTCTTCCAGCAATTTGGCCAGATCGCTCATACTGCCGAGTCCCTCGAACATTACAGCTCCTCGTGTACGGCCGCGATGGTGTTTTCGTGCTCGTTCATCAGCACGATGGTGGGCTTGTAGCTCTTTAGCTCTTCTTCGTCATAGGAGGCGTAGGCGACAATGATGATCTTGTCACCCGGATGGGCCTTGCGCGCCGCCGCGCCGTTGAGGCAAATCTCGCCCTTTCCCCGCTCACCCCGGATGATGTAGGTGCTAAAGCGCTCCCCGTTGTTGATATTGAGAATCTCCACCTTCTGCCCTACCCGCATCCTGGCGGCGTCAAGCAGATCCTCGTCGATGGTGATGGAGCCGACATAGTTGAGGTTGGCGTCCGTCACCGTGGCGCGGTGGATTTTGGCATACAGCATCTCAATGCGCATGGTTTAGATCGCTCCGCTCATCTTCATGGCCTGCTCGGGAGAGAGGGGCTCATCCCAGGCTTCCGCCTCGATCATGAACTCCTCCACCGGCCGGCCGCCGATAATGTGCTCGTCGATAATGCGGTCGATTTTTTCTTTGGTCAGGTGCGCGTACATCACGTGTCCCGGCTCTACCAGCATCACCGGGCCGTATTGACAGCGGTTCAGACACCCCGTGCGCACCGGCTGAACGGTGGCGATAAGCCCCTTTTCCATCAGCCGTTGGGCCAGGTGCTGAAAAATGTCACGGGTCTCGTTGGTGACACAACTGGGGCGGGGCATACCCGGAGGGGCCGATTGCTCGCACTTGAAGATGTAAAACGCCGGTTGAGGAATACCCATACCATGCTCCTTAATTCAGATAAATTTTCTCCAAATTATAATCTTCCCCTCTTAAGGGGTCTTGATACCGATATTTTACCCTATTTTGACAAGCCTAACAGTTCGCGTATCACTTCCCTGTCATCAAACGGGATCTTTTGGCCGCCGATCTCCTGGTAGGTCTCATCCCCTTTGCCCAACACCAGCAAAGCTTCCCCGGGTTGCAGATCCGCCAGCGCCTGTCTGATCGCCTCCCGCCGATCCACAATCTTAACCACCTTCTCCTTTTCATGGATCCCTTCGGCGATCTCGTCAATAATGCGGGCCGGATCCTCACTGCGGGGGTTGTCACTGGTAAGGTAGATCTTTTTGGCCAGTCCCGCGGCGGCTGAACCCATCTTCGGACGCTTGGTGCGGTCCCTGTCGCCGCCGGCACCGAACACCACCCGAAGCTCCTTCTCTTTCAGCGAGTCCAGCACCTGCCGGATACCGTCTTCGGTGTGGGCGAAATCGACAATCACCAGTGGATCATCGCTGATCTTTTCCATCCGTCCCGCCACGCCGCCGAAGTTTTCGGCCGCCTCACAGACATCGCCCAGATCCTCACCGGTAAGCAGATGAACCGCGGCGATGGCGGCGGTGATGTTGTAGAGATTGAAATGTCCCTGTAGCGGCGTCTCAAAGGTCGCCACCTCGTTAAAATGCTGAATGACGCCGCTGACCCCCCCGCCCAGGGTATAGGCCATCACCTTGTAGGTGGCGGGGTTTTCCAGGGCGTAACCGTAGGCGTTTTTGGGGTTGAACTTCAGCGCTTCGTCATCCCGGTTGATCAGCTTTCTGCTCTCGTCGGAAAAGAAACGGCTCTTGACGGCCCGGTAGTTCTCCACCGTCTTGTGGTAATCAAGATGATCGCTGGTGACGTTGGTGTGTACTTTCAGTGAAAAGCGCAATCCGTCGATACGGTTTTGGTCGATGGCGTGGGAGCTCACCTCCATCACAAAAAACTCCGCCCCGCGCTGTTTGGCCTCCCACAGATTACGAATTGTCGCCAACACAGGCGGCGTGGTCAGCGACTTTTCCTCCAGCTTCTCGTCGTTGACAAAAAAGCCCCGTGTTCCCTGAAGCGCCGCCTTGTAATCGAGGTCAAGCAGTAACGAATAGATGGCCGCGGCGGTGGTGGTTTTGCCGTTGGTGCCGCTAACGCCCACCACTTCCACATCCTCCAGTCCCAGCGAACGGATCAATTGGGCCGCTTCCACCAACCGCGCGCCCGCTTTGGCCGCCTCGTCGTGATAGGCGCGGTTGAGTTTGGTCGCCAAAAAGGCCCGGCCCGGCCCCGCAGAGCGGCTGTCGTCGGTGACCACGCCGACATCACCCCCAAAATCGACGGTCACTTGCTCTCCTTCAGCTTATCGATCAGCTCCCTGATCTTCTCCTCGGCCGGAAAAGCCACCGCCGCCCCCTCGATATAACGCAGTGCCATCTCGTCAAACCCGTTATCCACCAGCCGGTTGATGAAATCGAGCAGATCCTCTTTTTCCGTAATCACCACGCGGGTAGAGAACATAATGTCCTCAAAGGCGCGCCGAAAACTGCCCCGCAGGGCCACCAACTCCTTAAAATCCTCATAGCCGATCCCCTCCGTCGGCTCCTCTTTCAAGTTGAGCGCCCCTTCAAGAATCTGAGAAATCTTCTCCAGCGTCCCGTCAAAGGAGTCGATCATCGACTCGATAATCGCCTCGGCCTCCTCGTTCTCTTCACTCTTGAGCACCTGGTAATACTCAAAGAGCGCCTGCCCCTCTTCATCGTTTTCAATCGCGATATCGGTCAAAATGGCGCCGATCTTGGCCTCTTTGGAATCGGGATGGTCTTTTAAAACCAGCCCGTAATGGCGCATCGCCTCTTCATACTCGCCTCTGTAAAAAGAGTTCTCGGCCAACTCCAGGCGTTTTTGCAGTTGCGTCTCTTTCATCCTCTCTTTGACTCCTAACCGATCTGGTCCCAACGATCTTCCATTCCAAACGGCACGTTCACCACCTCGATCTCGGGATGGATCTCAATCCGAATCTGCCGCTCCACACCGTACTTGAGCGTCTCGTGACTGCTGGCGCAACCCACGCACGCGCCCTGTAACTGCACATACACACGTCCCGATTTGACCCCAAGCAGTTCAATGCCGCCGCCGTCAAGGGCAAGGGAGGGACGGATCTTCTCAATCACCCCCGCCACGGCCGAAAAGAGTTCGTCATCGGAAAACGGGATCATGGCGCGCTCCTCGTTGGGATGGGAAATCGCGCTAATCATAACAAAAAAGCGCTACTTTGGCAACAAAAAAATTTAGGAAAAAAGAAGATAGAAAAGAAGAAGGTTATCTCTTCCCCCGAAGGGGAAGCAAGAGCGTTATACCAGCTCGATAATCGCCATCTCCGCGGAGTCTCCGCGGCGTTGGCGTGTTTTGATGATGCGGGTGTATCCGCCGTTGCGATCGGCATATTTGGGCGCGATCTCTTCCACCATCTTTTTGGTGGCATTTTTGTCTTGCAATTTGGCAAAAATAGCGCGATGCGCGTTAAAATCGCCCGCTTTGGCCCGAGTGACCATCTTCTCAAATACACTGCGAAGCGTTTTGGCCTTGGCCAGCGTCGTCTCGATCCGGCCGTGCTCGATCAGGGCGATCGAAAGGTTTTTGAGCAAAGCAGCGCGATGAGAGGAGGTACGGCTCAGTTTGCGATATCCATGTCGATGTCTCATCGTCTTTATCCTTCGTTGGTTTGATTTTTATGTGATTCAATGCGTTTTTTGAGTTGCTCGGCCGCCTCGTCGTCCAGTTCGGTATCGACGGGGAAGCCCGCCTCTTCCAGTTTCGTTTTGATCTCTTCCAGCGACTTTTTACCCAAATTCTTGATCTCTTTAAGCTCGTTTTCGCTCATCAAAACCAGCTCGCCGATAAACTTGATACCGGCACGCTCTAATGAGTTGAAGCTTCTGGCGCTCAGGCCCAAAGCGTCAAGACCTTGCATCAGTTTTTTGACAATCGGCGCCTCTTCGGTCTTGGTCGCGGTATCGGCGGCCACATCGATGTCAAGAATGTTGTTGAAGACACTCATCTGGCGGTACATCACCTCGATGGTGTGCTTAAATGCCGTCACCGGGTCGATCTGCCCGTCGGTCTCGATATCGAAAACGATCTTCTCATAGTTGGGGTTGTCCTCAACCAGCATATTCTCAATGGAGTAGTTGGCGGCACGTACCGGCGTAAAGAAGGCATCCAGCGCGATGTAACCTTCCGGAAGCGCGTCGCGAAGATCTTCGCTGGGCACATAACCGATACCCTGATGAATGAGAATGCTGAAATTGAGTTCAGCGTCTTCGTTGAGGGTGGCCAAAAAGCCGTCGGGCGTCACGACATCGACCTGGTCGTTGGCCAGGTCGGCCCCGGTGATCTCCTTGGGCCCGCTGAAGCTGTAGCTCACTTCCACCTCTTTCTCATCCCCTTTAATTTTAAATCGCAGGTTTTTGAGATTGATGATGAAAACCGCCACATCCTCAAGCATACCGCGGATGGAATCAAATTCGTGCGAGGCCCCTTCGATTTTGATGCCGATCGGCGCGTACCCGATGGTACTGCCCAAAAGCAGTCTGCGGATCGGATGGGCCAAAGAGACCGCGTACCCCGTCTCGAAGGGGTAGGCGACAATGCGCATCCGGTTCTCTCCGGTCTGCTCGATCTCGACCTCGCTCGGCATAAAGGGTGATGTTTTGATTCGTTTCATGGGCAACTCGCTTATGGGTTTTATTTGCTGTAAAGCTCGACGATCAGACGCTCTTCTACAGGAATAACGACCTCTTCACGTTCGGGAATCCGGGTAAAGATGCCGAATACTTTGTCGTGATCCACATCAACCCACGGGGCGATACCGGTTTGACGGGTCAGCTCCATGGCCCGCTGGATCTGCGGGTTGTTTTTGCTCTTTTCGCGAATCTCGATCTTCTGACCGGGTTTAACGCGATAAGAAGGGATATTCACCCGTTTACCGTCAACCAGCACGTGACCGTGGGTCACCAGTTGGCGGGCAAACGCGCGGGTCGTGGCAAATCCCATCCGGTATACCACGTTATCCAGTCGGCGCTCCAGCAGGGCAATCAGGTTCTCCCCGGTGTTGCCGTCCATACGACTGGCGTCTTTGAAGAGTCGGCGGAATTGCTTTTCCGCGACACCGTACATATACTTGGCTTTCTGTTTCTCGCGCAACTGCAGGCCGTACTGGCTGATTTTCGCGCGTCTTTGTCCATGCTGACCGGGTGCGTAGGGGCGCTTGTCCAGGGCGCTCTTGCCCGCCAGACGTCTTTCACCCTTGAGTCCGAGACTCACACCCAGGCGGCGTTCGATCTTCTCTACAGGTCCTCTATATCGTGCCATCTCGTCCCCTTATACTCGTCGTCGTTTCGGCGGTCTACAGCCGTTATGCGGAAGCGGTGTGATATCTTTGAACCACATCACGCGAATGCCCTCAATAGCGCCGACACTCTTTACAGCCGTTTCGCGGCCACTGCCGGGGCCCTGCACTTTGATGCCCACCTCTTTGATGCCGTGTTCCATCGCTTTGGCCATGGCGTCTTCCACGGCCTGCTGAGCGGCGTAAGGGGTCGATTTTTTGCTACCTTTAAAACCCAGTGAACCGGCACTGCTCCAGGCAATGACGTTACCGGCTTCGTCGGTGACGGTAATGACCGTGTTGTTATAGGTTGCCGTAATATAGACAACGCCACGGGCGATATTCTTTTTGACGACCTTTTTTCTGGTTGCTTTACGTTTTGCCACGTGCTACTCCTTACTTGCTTGCCGCGCCGACGGTTTTACGCTTACCCTTGCGGGTGCGGGCGTTGGTCTTGGTTTTCTGACCCCGTACGGGCAGTCCGCGCCGATGGCGAAGGCCGCGGTAGTTCCCCAGGTCCATCAACGCTTTGATGTCCATGGCCACTTTTTTCCGCAGATCCCCTTCCACCATATAGTTTTCCTGGATCTCTTTGCGGATGGCCGCCGCCTCTTCCTCGCTCAGTTCATAGACGCGCTTGTCATAGCTGATACCGGTCGCGTCCAGAATTTTGCGGGATGTGGTGAGGCCGATGCCGTAGATGTATGTCAGCGCATACTCCATCCGTTTCTTCTTGGGAAGATCAACACCTGCAATACGTGCCATCTTTTATCCTTGTCTCTGTTTGTGTTTGGGGTTGACACAGATGACGCGAACAATGCCTTTGCGTTTGATGATCTTGCATTTGTCGCACATCTTCTTAACCGAAGGTCTGACTTTCATTATTGACTCCTTTACACGCCACAACGGCAAAGCCGCTTTGGCTACGATGACTCTGCGTCCGCTTCGGTAGCGGGCCCGCCGCGCTGGCGCGGCTTCGATGAAAGGCGCTTCGCTTTTTCATCAGTAGAGGCGAAACATACCTCTTACGGACAGACACAGAGCAACGCATACCTGTAAACCTTGAGCGGCTTTAAGGAAACAGCGAGAAACGGCGCATACGCCGTAAAAGCGACGGACTGCCCGCTCCCCGCAACCCGCTCAAAAAACCGCCTTCACGGTTTTGCACTGAACAACAAACCCAAAATTTTGGAATTTGTCCCCGAAACAGGTTTGGCGAATGTCTGCCAAACCGACCCTTGCATAAGCAGTGCGCCTTATGCAAAACTCCTTCACATAGATGGAAAAGGGGATGGAATGATACCTTAAGCCAACTTACAGGTCACTTATACCGATAGGTTATGCGACCTTTATCAAGGCTGTAGGGCGTCAACTCCACTTTCACCCTGTCTCCGGGAAGGATTCGGATATAGTGCATACGCATCTTGCCGGCGATATGACACAAAATCACGTGCCCGTTGTCCAACTCCACCCGAAAGGTCGCGTTGGGCAGGGCTTCGATCACCTTGCCGTCAATCTCGATTACATCATCTTTTGCCATTTTCTCTCCTTAGGGTTGCGAAAGTATTTCCGCTTTGCCGTCAATGACGGCCACCGTATGTTCATAGTGGCTGGTGCGTTTGCCGTCTTCGCTCACAACCGACCACTTATCCTCCAAAATTCTGGGCACGCCGCTCTTTTGGCAGATCATCGGCTCAATGCAAAAGACCATGCCGTTTTTGATCTTGGGCCCACTCTTGGGTGAGCCGTGCTCAAGATAGTTGGGGATCTCCGGCTCCTCGTGGGGCTTACGCCCGATACCGTGCCCACAGAAGTTGAGCAAAGGCTTATATCCCCGCCCTTCGATAAAACGCTGAAGTTCCAGGCTCAGCTCTTTGAAGCGCAATCCTGGTTTGATCACCTCAATGGCGTGATAGAGGGCCTCTTTGGCGCACATGATCAGTCGTTCATCTTCCTCGCTGACACCGCCGATCGGCATGGTAACGGCCGCGTCACCGTACCAGCCGTCTACCTCGGTGCCGATATCCAGCCCCAGAATGTCACCCTCTTTGACAACCATTTCATCGGGAATACCGTGGATGATTACTTCGTTCAAAGAGGTACAGACGGCGGCGGGAAAACCGTAGAGGCCTTTGAAGGAGGGGCGGGCACCCTGCTTGCGCAAAAACGCCTCACCCATGGCGTCGATCTCTTTGAGTGTCATGCCGGGCTTGACGCTCTCTTGCAAGTAGGCGAGGGTCTCGCCCACAATGCGGTTGGCGACACGAAGTTTTTCGATGTCGCCCCGCTTGCGGATGGCAATACCCATCAGAGCCCTACCGCACTGAGCGTTTCATATTTGCTCATGTAGATCTGGGCTTCGATTTTTCGCATGGTATCCAGGGCCACCTGCACCACGATCAGCACCGCGGTGCCGCCGAAGTAGAAGGGAACCCCCATGCTCTTGACCAAAACCCAGGGAAGCGTGGAGATGATAGCCAGGTAGATCGCCCCCCAGAAGGTCAGGCGACTGGCCACTTCGTTCAAAAACTCCGCCGTACTCTCGCCGGGCCGCACGCCGGGAATAAAGCCGCCCTGACGTTTGAGGTTGTCGGCGATATCCTTGGCGTTAAAGACAATGGAGGCATAAAAGTAGGCGAAGAAGATCACCAGCAGGAACATCATAATATTGAAGGTGTAACTGTTGGGGTTGAGAAAATCGGAAATTTTCTGGATGATCGGGTTGGTTGACGCCTGCAAAATGGTGCTGGGGAACATCAAAATCGCCGAGGCGAAGATGGGCGGAATAACGCCTGAGAGGTTCAGCTTGATGGGAATATAGTTCATCACCCGCTTGTTCTGGTTTTGCATCATAACCTTGCGCGAATAGCTCACAGGCACCCGCCGTTCTCCCAATTCCACATAGATAATGAAGCCGACGGTGGCGATGATGATGGCAAGAATCGCCAACACGACCAGGAAGTTGAGCTCACCGGTATTGACCAGGTTGATCGTGCCGCCGATGGCGGTAGGAATGGAGCTTACAATTCCGGCGAAGATAATGAGCGAGATACCGTTGCCCACGCCCCGCTGGGTGATCTGCTCACCGATCCACATCAAAAGCATCGTACCCGTCAACATCGAAAAGGCCGCCATAATGATGAATGTGGTCGAGTCGATCATGATGGCGCTCTCACCGCCCCGGCCTGTCAGGCTTTGCAGTCCGATGGCCACACCCACGGCCTGAACCAGCGTAATGGCGATGGTGGCGTAGCGGATGATCTGCATATACTTGGTCATACCGTCACGCTCTTTTTTCATTTTGGCCAGTTCGGGAAAGGTTGCGGCGAGAAGTTCCATGATAATGGAGGCGGTGATGTAGGGCATGATACCCAGGGAGATGATACTCAGGCGCCTGACGGCGTTGCCGCTGAACATATTGACCATGCCCAGGGCGTTGTTGGCGTTGGAATCGAAAAACTCTTTGATAACATCCACGTTGACACCCGGAACCGGCACGTAGGCCAGAATCCGGTATGCCAACAAAAATCCCAGCGTAATGAGGATTTTGTTGACCAATGACTTTGTCATGGTTATTTTCCGCTGGTGGTGATTCGCTCGTCTTTGATTTTGGCGGCAAGCTCGCGGGCTATTTTGCCGATCAATTTAACGCGCTTGTGCTGGCCCTTGATCTTGTGAACGGTCGCAAGGGTCTCCATGGTGATCTCGTCCAACTCGGCAATGGCGGGAAAGCGCTCGACGTTGATGACGTAGGGCTTTTCCACCTTGGAGCGGAAGCCGACCTTGGGAAGACGGCGCTGGATGGGCTGTTGTCCGCCCTCGAAACCGCGCTTTTGCTTGTAGCCGGTCCGCGCTTTTTGGCCTTTGTTGCCGCGGGTGGCCGTTTTGCCCATCCCGCTACCCTGACCGCGACCGACACGTTTGCGGTTTTTGGTGCTACCGGGTGCGTTGGTAAGATTGTGCAGTGACATCGCTTATCCTTTGATGCGGCTCAACGCCTCAACCGTGGCGCGAACCAGGTTGTTGGGATTGTTGGAGCCGAGAGATTTGGCCAAAATATCCTTCACGCCGGCCAGTTCCAAAACGGGACGCGCGGCGCCACCGGCGATAACCCCGGTACCTTCGCTGGCCGGTTTGAGCAGGATTCTGCTGGCGTTGTACTTGTGCTCGATATCATGAGCGATGGTTGAACCTTTGAGGTTGACCTTCACCAGGTTTTTGAACGCCTCGTCAATCCCTTTTCGGATGGCGTCAGGCACCTCTTTGGCTTTCCCCATGCCAAAACCTACCGTTCCGTTGCGGTCGCCCACAACAACCAGAGCGGTAAACCGAAAGCGGCGACCGCCCTTGACGACTTTCGTGACACGGCCGATGTTGACGATGACCTCTTCAAAGTCTTCTCTGTTAATATTTTCCATCATGCTACCCTTACACCTTGATTCCGTTTTCACGCAAAGCGTCGGCGAATGCCGCAACCACACCGTGATAGATATAGCCGTTGCGATCGAAAACCGCACTCTCCAGACCCTTCTCTTTCATCTTGCCGGCCAGGGCTTCGGCCACCTTGACCGCCGCCTCTTTGTTGGCTTTCAGCCCCATGGCGCGACCGTCCGCGGCGGCCAGCGTGTGGCCGGCCGTGTCGTCGATCGCCTGGGCGTAGATGTGTTTATTGGAGCGGAAAATGGTGACGCGCGGTTTTTCGGCGGTACCGAAAATCTTGCCGCGTACGCGGGCTTTCCGTTTGGCGCGTTGCGCGTTTTTCTTCAAAAGTAGTGTTCTGTTCATTTTCTACCCTTACTTACCTGTTTTACCGGCTTTGCGGAGAATCACTTCATCCACATACTTCACGCCTTTGCCTTTGTAAGGCTCCGGCGGACGGAAGGCGCGAATCTCTGCGGCGACCTGACCGACTTTCTGTTTGTCGGTACCCTTGACGCTGATGATGTTCTTCTCCACGGCGATCTCAATGCCGTCGGGAATATTGTAAATAACCGGGTGCGAAAAGCCCAGCTGAAGCTCCAGCGTCTTGCTTTTGATGGCCGCGCGATAACCGACCCCGTTGATCTCCAGTTTCTTTTCAAATCCCTGGGTCAGGCCGATGATCATGTTCTGCGTCAGCGCCCGGTAGGTTCCCCAGAAAGCGCTACTGGCTTTATCTTCACCCTTGCGATGGAAGATGATCTCTTTATCCGTAACCTCAATCTCCACGCGACCGTGAGTTTCAAGCCGCTTGACATCTTTGCCTTTGGAAACGACAACTTCTGTACCCTCGACCTTCACGTCCACGCCGGCCGGGATATCAATCGGTTTCTTTCCTATACGTGACATTTTCTTTCCTTACCAGATGCTACAAAGCACTTCGCCGCCGATGCCGCGTTTGTACGCCTCATCGTTGGCCAGAACGCCCTGAGATGTGCTGACGACAATGGTGCCGTAGCCGTTTTTAAAGCGTTTGATCTCCTCTTTGCCCCGGTAGACGCGACGTCCGGGTTTGGAGATACGCTTGACTTCGTTGATGACACTGCGGCCGTCTTCATCGTACTTGAGTACCACGTTGATACTTTTTTTGCCGTCGTTTTCTACCACCTTATAGCTTTCGATATAACCTTTCTCCTGAAAGATTTTCATGATCGCTTCGATCATTTTGCTATACATCAGGGTGGTCACTTCCAGCCGCCGCATTGATGCGTTTCTGATACGCGTCAAAGAGTCTGCAATCAGATCGTTCACCATGCTATCTCCTTACCAGCTTGCTTTTTTGACGCCAGGAAGAAGACCTTCGCTAGCCATTTTGCGCAGACAGACCCGGCAGATGCCGAAATCTCTGTACACCGAGTGCGGACGGCCGCAGATACTGCAGCGCGTATAGGCACGGACTTTGAACTTGGGTTTTCGCTGTTGCTTGGCAATCATCGATTTCTTAGCCATTTTGTCGTCCTTTTGCAAAAGGCATACCCAGCTTCTCCAGAAGTGCGAATGCCGCTTTGTCACTGTCGGTCGTGGTGACGATGGTAATGTTCATACCGTGTTGCTTGATAATGTCGTCATACTCCACTTCGGGGAAAATCAACTGCTCGTCCAGACCGAAGTTGTAATTACCCCGACCGTCGAATCCGTTGCGGGAAACTCCGCGGAAGTCTTTGACGCGGGGCAAGGCGATGGCGATCAGCTTCTCAAGGAAGTTGTACATCATGTTACCGCGAAGCGTCACTTTGACACCGACGGGCATCCCTTCACGAACCTTAAATCCGGCGACCGATTTGCGGGCCGGAACCACCACCGCCTTTTGGCCGGCGATGACACTGATGGTATCGGCAATGTTCTGGATCACTTTGCTGTCTTTGGCATCGGCGCCGCAACCGACGCTGATGACAATCTTTTCGATCGCCGGAATCAACATGGGATTTTTCAATCCCAGCTCTTCCATCAGAACCGGCTTGAGTTCTTGATATTTCTCTTTGAGTTTGAACATCTTATTCACCTTCTACTTTGCGAACATTGGAGATGTGAATGGGCATCTCCTTGTTGACAAATCCCCCTTCGGGATTCTGCTCGCTCGGCTTGATAGCCTTTTTGGCGATTTTACACCCTTCGACAATGACGGCATCTTTTTTGGGAAGAACCTGCTTGACCACACCGGTCTTGCCCTTGTCGTCACCGGCGATAATCTCAACGGTATCGCCCTTTTTGATCTTGAACTTCTTAGCCATTACAGAACCTCCGGTGCAAGGGAGACGATCTTCATGAAGTTGGCATAGCGCACTTCACGGCTGACGGGCCCGAAGATACGGGTGCCGATCGGCTCACGTTTGTTGTCCAAAATGACCGCCGCGTTATCGTCAAAGCGAATCAAAGAGCCGTTTTCACGTTGAATCTCTTTTTTGGTCCGCACGATAACCGCTTTGACCACCTGACCTTTTTTCACTTTGCCGTTGGGCAGTGCTTTCTTGACGGAAGCGACAATCACATCGCCCACGCTGGCGTAACGCCGTTTACTGCCGCCCAGAACCTTGATACACATAATCTCTTTGGCGCCGCTGTTGTCCGCGACGTTGAGGCGGGTAAAGCTCTGAATCATGATCCGACTCCTCTGCTCACGATCTCTTTGAGGCGGAACGATTTACGCTTGGAGATCGGCCGACACTCAATGGCGCTGACCACGTCGCCGACGTTGGTTTCGTTGCGCTCATCGTGAATGAGATATTTTTTAAAGCGTTTGACCGTTTTGTGGTAGCGGGGGTGCATAATGCGGCGCTCGACCAGAACGGTCGCCGTCTTCTCACCCGCTTTTTTAATGACGGTTCCTTGAATGATACGTTTATGTGACGCCATGATAAATCCTTATGCTTCTCTTTGCGCGTTGATGGCCGTCTTGATCCGCGCGATCTCCTTGCGGCACGCGCGAATCTCGTTCGGATTGGAAAGCTGCATCGTTTTGAGCTTGAGTTTGAGCTCAAACAGCTCCATCTTCTTCTCTTTCAACATCTTCTCGAGCTCTTCGCGGCTCTTTTGTGCGATCTCAGTATATTTCATTGCTCGCCTCTTGCGTTACGATTTTGGTTTTGAAAGGCAATTTGTGCATTGCCAGCGTCAACGCCTCGCGGGCCAGCGCTTCGTTCACGCCCGCCATTTCGTAAATGATGCGGCCGGGTTTGATATTCATGACCCACTTATCCACGCCGCCTTTACCTTTACCCATCCGGGTTTCAAGGGGTTTGGCGGTAATGGGTTTGTCCGGGAAGACACGAATCCAGACCTTTCCGCTCCGCTTGACGTGACGGGTCATGGCAACCCGCGCCGCCTCAATCTGGCGGCTGTCGATGCGACCATGCTCAATGGCCTTGATTCCGATGCTTCCGAAAGCCAGCTGATTACCGCGATAGGCTTTGCCGCGGTTGCGGCCTTTTTGTTGCTTGCGGTACTTGGTACGTTTGGGCATCAACATCACTTAACTCCTTCGGCGCGGTGCTCTGCGTCCGCGTTTCTCTTCGGCAGGTTCAGGCTGAATACCCTTTTGCAAAACCTCGCCTTTGAAGATCCAAACCTTCACCCCGATGATGCCGTAGGTGGTATAGGCCTGGGCAAAACCGTAGTCGATCTTGGCGCGAAGGGTATGCAGGGGTACACGACCCTCCAGATACCACTCGGTACGGGCCATTTCGGCGCCGCCCAGACGTCCGGCTACCTGAACCTTGATTCCCTTGACGCCCGCTTTTTGTGCCGCTTGGATCGTCTTTTTCATGGCGCGGCGGAAAGCGATACGGCGCTCCAATTGGGTGGCGATGTTTTCGGCCGCCAATTGGGCGTTGGCCTGAGGCCGTTTCTCTTCGCGGATATTCAAAGAGACCGGCTTTTGCACCATGTTTTGCAGGCGGGTTTTGAGCTTCTCGATATCCGCGCCTTTTTTACCAATGATAATACCGGGACGCGCCGCGACGATCGTGACGCGCAGTCTCTTGGCGGTGCGCTCGATGATGATATCGGCGATGCCCGCGTAATAGAGCTCTTTTTTCAGGAATTTGCGGATTTTGTCATCCTCGGCCACGAATGCCGGGACACGTTGCCAGTTGGGATACCAGCGGCTAGACCAGTTGCGGTTGATGCCGAGGCGCAAACCAATCGGATTGACTTTCTGACCCATTACTTATCCTTCGCTTCAGTAACTTCGACCATCACGTGCGATGTCGGTTTCATAATCCGTGACGCTCTGCCCCGTGCGCGGGGTTTCCAACGCTTAAGAACCGGCCCTTTGTCAACACGGCAGGAAGAGATGACACACTCTTCAGGCTCATAACCGCCGTTGGCGACGGCGGAAGCGATCACTTTGGCGATCACTTTGGCCGCTTTGTTGGGCATAAACTCAAGGCTGGCCAGTGCCAGTTCCGCGTTCATTCCCTGCACTTCACGCGCGATCAGGCGGGCTTTGGTCGGGCTGAGGCGGATGAATTTCAGTACTGCTTTACTCATGCGTCACCCCTTACTTCCCGATCTTTTTCTGTACCGAGCCTTTATGGCCGCGGAAGGTGCGGGTGGGGGCGAATTCGCCCAGCTTATACCCGACGTGGTTCTCCGTGATATATACGGGAACGAACTGGCGTCCGTTGTGGACGTTGATGGTCAAACCGATCATCTCCGGG
>JAMOMS010000020.1 GCA_027067015.1 Campylobacterales bacterium
TTGACAAGACGGCGGCCATGGCTTTTTTGAACCTTCAGATCGAAACCCCCGGCGGCGTGATGAAACGGGTCTACAGCGTGGGTTACGACCCGCACGGCGAGATCTGCGCCATTAATCCTAAGCGTCTCGTGGAAGGGCGTGTCTTGCAAAAGAGCCATTACGAAATGGTGACCAGTTACAAACTGAGCTTTAAACCGGGTGACACGATTCGCATGGGGCGTAACGTCTATACGGTGGTCGGTGTGACCAAAGGGGCGGTCTCCAGCGGCGGCGATCCGGTTATATACGTGAGCCTCAAAGACGCGCAGGAACTACAGTTTCTCTACTCTAACGCCCGTATCCGCAATGACCGGGCCAGGGGACTCAATGTGCGGGCCGACAACCACCTGGTCAACACCGTGGTGGCGACGCTCAAACCCGGTGTTGACGCCAATAAAGCGGCCGATTCCATTCGGCGATGGAAACACCTGGGCGTCTTTACCGGCGAGGAGCAAAGGGAACTGCTCACCAAAAACGTCATCGAGACCGCCAGCAAGCAGATCGGGATGTTTACCGTTATTCTGATCGCCGTGGCCATTATTATCGTGGCGCTGATTATCTATACCATGACGCTGGAGAAGATGAAAGAGATATCCATTATGAAACTGGTGGGACTGCCCAACGGGGCGATTTTGAAGATGATTGTGCAAGAGACCATGATGATGGGCATTTTGGCCTTTATTTTCGGCAATCTTTTCGCGCACGCCATTTGGGACAAATTCCCCAAGCGGGTCGTCTTGCAAATTCCGGACGCCTGGGGGCTGTTTGGCGTGGTGGTGGCCGCGTCGGTGATTTCGAGCCTCTTTGCGGTATATAAAGCCATCAAAGCCGACCCCCGTTCGGCTATCGGGTAAGGAAAAGCGGATGAGTGATGTAGGTATTAAAGTAGAGGGGCTGACCAAGATTTTTGGCTCCGGCGATACGGAAGTGCGGATTTTGGAAGATGCCTCCCTGGAGGTTAAAAAGGGTGAGTTCGCCGCGCTTGTGGCCCCCAGCGGCGCGGGCAAGACGACGCTTTTGATGATGCTTGGGTGCGTGGAACGCCCCACCGGCGGCAAGATTTGGCTGGGAGATGAGCTGGTGTGGGACGAGAACCGCTGGTCTATTCCCGACACCCGCCGCATTCGCAGGGAGAAGCTTGGGTTTATTTTTCAGGCGCACTATTTGATTCCTTTTTTGAACATCATTGAAAACGTCAAACTCATACCTCTTACCAATGGCTGGAGCGAAAAGAGGGCCGAGAAAAAGGCGATGGAACTGCTGGAGTATTTTGACATCGGTGACAAGCGCGAGGCGATGCCCCGCCAACTCTCCGGCGGGCAGAACCAGCGGGCGGCGATTGCCCGGGCGCTCTCAAATGAGCCGCAGATTATTCTGGCCGACGAGCCCACGGCGGCGCTGGACATGACCCGGGCCGTGAACGTGGTGAAGATGCTTAGAAAAATTGTCGAAGAGCAAAACGTGGCCATCATTATGGTCACCCACGACGAGCGGTTATTGCCTTATTGCGATAAAATATTGGCCATAGAGAACCGCAAGGTGGTTACCAAAACCCAGGTGCCCAAAGGATTTGTGTAGATGGCCCTTCGCCTCCTCCTGCTTGAAGACGACATGGAGCTAAGCGATACCGTCGCCCAGTTTTTGCGTCATTGCGGCTATGAGGTGACACAGTGTTTTGACGCCAAAGAGGCGCGTGAGAAAATGTACGAGGAACGCTTTGACCTGTGGCTGTTGGATGTGAAAGTGCCCTACCAAAGCGGCATGGATCTGTTGAAGAAGACGCGAAAAGAGGGAAACGACACCCCCGCCATCTTCATCACCTCCCTGCACGGGGCGGAGGATGCCACGCGGGGGTTTGCCGTGGGGTGTGATGATTACATTCGCAAACCCTTCGCCCTCAAAGAGCTCAAAGCCCGTATTGAAGCGGTGTTAAGCAGACGCTACGGCACGCGGGACGAGTGGGTTTTGATACAAGAGCCGCTTCGCTTTAACCTGCGGGAAAAGAGCCTCTACAATGGTGACGAACGGGTGCCCCTTAAACCCAAAGAGGCCAAACTGCTGGCCCTTTTTTTGCAAAGAGCCGACAGGGTAGTGGAGAAAGAGGAGATTTTTCAAACCCTCTGGTCATTTGATGAAACCCCCAACGAAGGGAGCTTGCGAACCTTTGTGAAAGTACTGCGTAAACACCTGGGAAAAGAGCGGATCGAGACAGTAAAAGATGTGGGGTACCGTTACCGCTCTAAAGGGTAATACGCTTCATCAAAAATGTAAAAACTCCGAAGGTCTTTCTTTACCGTTAATGCCGGATTTTTGCCGTTTAATGGGGATCTTAATAAAAAATAAAACTGAATATGGTTTTTTTAAGAGTGATCGATATAGAATGTTTTTTGAATGGAAAAACTAACTGAGGAGAAGATGGATCCGGATATAAAGCGTTCATGGGAAGAGTTCTTGAATCCAGAGATTATGCGCTCATGCCTAATCTCTGCATCTGTCTATATTGCTGGGTACGAGGCTCTCAAAGAGACTATTGTTGGTCGCATTCGGGACTTCGATAGTGTACACTATCAAATTAAATAAAAGACATAAGGACTTATAAATGCCAACAATTTCGATGTTTTATGGAATCATTATCAGAATGTATTGTGCCCCCAAAGAGCATAACCCACCGCATATTCATGTTTATTATCAAGATGACAAAGCGATTATTGATATAAATAAAGTTGAATTAGTTGAGGGGAAACTGCCAAAAAATAAACTAAGACTTGTCTTGGCTTGGGTAGAACTTAGAAAAGAAGAACTATTGGCTGATTGGGCTTTAGCTCAAAATGGTGAAATACCCTTTAAAATTGACCCTTTAAAATAGGAGGTTTTAAGAATGTATTTAGCTGTAAAAGATGTAAAACCTTTAGAAGATTACCATTTGCTTTTGACATTTGAAAATGATGAAGAACGAATTTTTGATGTAAAGCCATATCTTGAAATAGGCAAATTTCAAGAGTTAAAAGATAAAAATTTATTTAAAAGCGTAAAAGTCTGTTTTGATAGTATAGAGTGGGCCAATCAACTTGATTTAGATCCTGAATTGCTATATGAAAAATCGCGGAGTGTATAAATTATCCTGCGGCTTATTGAATACTATCGTTTACTTTAAAATTGAAGTGAAAATCATAGATATCAGTGATTGTATCAACTTGTCTTGCCATTTTGACCCCTTTTAGCAAATACTTGGATAGAAAATCAGAATGCATCCTACCAACTAATTTTTCTACTAATGTATAAAAATAATGTATGGAGCCATGGATGCACAGAACCCAAATCTATTTTGAAGAGTCGCTTTTTGAGGCACTGAAGCAGGAAGCCAAGGCCAGGGTATCTCTGTCTCTGCCTTCATACGGGAAGTTTTGCGTGAAGATCTCAAGCGCCGTAAAAAATAGCCCAAAAAGTGAGATTTTCGTGAGTTTGACGGTATGTGGGCCAATCGAGACATATCGACAAAAAAACTCAGGGAAAAAGCGTGAAAACGATTCTTTGCGACACCAATATCCTCATAGAGCTTCTTAAAGGCAACGAAGAAACCATCCGCCTTCTTTAGGAGTGGGAAGGGGAACTTTGCATCAGCGCCATTACGGCTATGAAAAGTGGTTGCCGATTGATGACTTACAATTGCAGGGATTTTCAGTTCATAAACGGGTTGGTTTTAATTTAGAGAGGAAATTCTGTCTTTTGCGTTTTTTATGCAGAAATTGGAAGCGCTTGAAGTTTTTTATCTTTTGAAAAGAGGGGTTTTTCGGGGGGATTACCAAGCTTTTAGCGTCTCACTTTTTTTGTTTGTCGTTCAGTGGAAGATATGCTAAAGTATGCCCAACGCGATTTCAGGAGAGCGCATGGATTCCAAACCTACCGTCGAGTGTCCCAACTGCGGCACGGTGATTGATATTGACGAAGTCTTTTACAAGCGTATTGAAGCAAAGTTTATGCAAAAGCACAAGGCCGAGCGGCAAAGGCTCCAAGCCGAAATTGAGGCCAAACGCCAGGAGTACAAGGCGCATCTGGAAGCGCTCAAGGCCAAAGAGAGTGAGCTAACGGCGCAGAAAGAGGCGTTTGAACAGCAGGTGGGCGAAGCGGTGCGGGCACGCCTGAAGGAGGCGCGCAAAGAGCTGGACGAAGAGATCCGCAAACGCGTAACAGCCGAGCAGTCCGAGGCGATGGAGGCATTAAAAAAAGAGCTGGCGCGCAAAAGCGAGGAGGTTAAAGAGCTCACCGCCGCCAAGATAGAAATAGAG
>JAMOMS010000021.1 GCA_027067015.1 Campylobacterales bacterium
CAACGAAGCGAGCGTGTCGCGCATCATGAACCATCTCGTACGTGCGGGAGCGACCGTGGCGTACCAGGATTTCAGCGAGATTCACGTCTCCGGCCACGCGGCCCAGGAGGAGCAGAAGCTGATGCTCAGGCTGGTGCAACCCAAATTTTTCCTGCCGGTGCACGGCGAGTACAACCACATTGCCCGCCACGCCAAAACGGCGGTAGAGTGCGGGGTGGATGAGCGCAATATTCTGCTTATGAGCGACGGGGATCAGGTGGAGATCACCCCCAAATACATGAAGAAGGTCAAAACCGTCAAGACGGGCAAAACCTACATTGACAACCAGGCCAACGCCGAGATCGAGACCGATATTGTGCTGGATCGCCAGAAACTGGCGACGGAGGGGATCATTATGATCGTGGCCCAGATCGATCAGCAGACCCACAAGCTTATCGGCCATCCCAAAGTAAGCGCCTACGGGCTGATCGCCGACCGGGAAGACAAGAAGTTCGCCAAAGAGGTTGAGGCCATTATCGAAACCTATATGGCCCATATCAAAGAGGCCCAGCGGCTTGATCCCAAAGTGATCGAAAACGACATTCGCGCCGCCGTACGCAAACACGTTTTGCGCAAACTCAAGCGTTACCCCCTGATTGTTCCGACCGTCTACGTCATCTAAAGCCCGCCCTTTCGGGCGCGGTATGGTAAAATCTATCTGTGTAAACCCAAGTGCTACCAAGGAGTGGGATGGACCCCAAAGCGATTGCCCGTGAGGTATTGGAGATTGAAGCGCAGGCGCTTATGGCCGCCAAAGCGCGGGTGAATGACGCATTCGCGCGGGCTGTGACGCTGATGTATGAAACCGGGGGCAAATGTATTGTCACCGGGGTGGGCAAATCGGGCCTGGTGGGAAGCAAAATCGCCGCCACGCTGGCCAGCACGGGCACGCCTGCCTTTTTTATCCACCCTACCGAGGCGCTTCACGGCGATTTGGGGATGATCGGCCCCGAGGATCTGGTATTGGCTATTAGCTACAGCGGCGAGAGCGAGGAGCTTATCCGCATACTTCCTCACATCAAGCGTTTCGATATTCCGCTCATTACCATGACCGGCAATGCCGACTCCACCCTGGCCGGTTACGGTGATGCCAACCTCTCCATCGCCGTTGAGAAAGAGGCGTGCCCGCTGGACGCGGCGCCGACGGCTTCTACGACGCTGACCATGGCGCTGGGGGATGCTTTGGCGGTGGCGCTGATGAAAAAGAGGGGCTTCAAAGCCGAAGATTTCGCCTCTTTCCATCCGGGCGGCGCGCTGGGCAAACGGCTCTTTGTGAAGGTGAAGGATCTGATGCGCAGAAAGAACCTGCCCGTCATAACCGAAGAGACGCCGCTGAAAGAGGCGATTGTGGTGATGAGCGAAGGTCGGCTGGGGAATGTGTTGATCGTGGATCAGCAGGGCCGTCTTAAGGCGGTATTGAGTGACGGGGATGTGCGCCGGGCACTGATGAATGATAGCTTTTCGCTGGAGAGCCCTGCCCTGCTTTATGCCACACAACAGCCCAAAACCTGTGACAACCCGACCATGCTGGCGGTCGAGGCGCTGGCGATAATAGAAAATTACAAAATCCAGCTCCTGCCCGTGGTTGACAGCGCGGGCAGGGTGGCGGGTGTATTGCACCTACACGATCTGGTGGAAGCGGGAATCAAACGATGAGCGAAACGAGACTGAACAAATTTATCTCCCATAACACCAAATACTCCCGCCGGGAGGCCGACAGGCTGATTATGGCGGGTGAGGTGGCCGTCAACGGCAAGACAGTAACCGACATGGCCACGAAGGTGACAAAAGATGACAAAGTGACGGTACGGGGGCGATGGGTCAAGCCCCGCCCGCTTCACGAGATGACCGTGGTGGTCTACCACAAGCCCAAAGGGGAGCTGGTGACCAAAAAGGATCCGAGAGGGCGTAAAACCATCTATGAGAGCCTGCCCAAAAAGTTTGCCCACTTTATTCCCGTAGGACGGCTTGATTTTGCCAGCGAGGGGCTTTTGCTCTTAACCGACAACCCCCGTGTGGCCGATTTGCTGATGCGCTCAAACCTGGAGCGGGTCTACAACCTCAAAATCCGAGGCTCCGTAACGCCCGCCATAGAAAAAGCGATGCAAGAAGGCATCAAAATCAGGGGCAAGAAGGGCGCGCATGAAAAAAGCACCCTCGAAGAGATGGAGTTCGCGCCCTTTTTTGCCTACCAGATTCTTAAAAACGAGCCCACCTACTCCAAAATCCGCGTTGCTATCGGCGAGGGAAAAAACCGGGAGCTGAGGCGCTTTTTCGGCCATTTTGACCGGGAAGTGCTCGATCTGCACAGGGTGAGTTTCGGCGGCATCAGCCTTAACAACCTGCCCAAAGGCAAAACCCGCTACCTTACGCAAAAAGAGTATGACGATCTGCACGCGTTTATTAACGAGCAACTTCAAAAGGAGCCCACATGATCGAATTGAGCGTTGAGACCCGCCATACATCCGAGATGGTGGAGATTACCGAACTGGTCAAGGAGGCCGCCATCAAAACCGGCGTCAAGAGCGGCCTGGTCGCGGTTTTTACGCCCCATACCACCGCCAGTATCGTACTGTTTGAGAATGTCGATCCCAAACTGCGCCGCGATTTTCTTGAGGCGCTGGGACGGGTGGCGCCCGCCGATTTGGACTACCACCATCAGGGCGGTAACGCCTCAGCCCATATCAAGTCGTCGCTGTGCGGGGTGCGGGTGGTGGTGCCCATGCAAAACGCCCAACTTCAGCTGGGAGAGTGGCAGGGGATCTTTTTGTGCGAGTTTGACGGCCCCAGAGAACGCAAGGTGATTGTGCAGGTGATCGGCTGACGTGCGAAAAAACCTCGCCCTGCTCTATCGTCCCGCGCGTTTTGGAGATTTTGTCGGGCAAGAGCACCTGCTTGGTCCCGGCGCGCCCTTGCGAAAGCTTATTGAGACCGATGCCCTGCCCCACGCCTTTTTCTGGGGGCCGCCGGGGACGGGAAAGACCACGCTGGCCCGCCTGATCGCCCAAAAGAGCGGACGTCCTTTTTATGAGCTCAATGCCACGACCCTGAAGATCGACGAGATACGCAAAATCTTCAAAATCCACGCCGGAAGTCTGCAAAAACCCCTGCTCTTTATAGATGAGGTGCATCGTCTCTCCAAAAACCAGCAGGAAGTTCTTCTGCCCTATATGGAGAATGATGAGGGGCTGGTTATCGGCGCTTCGACGGAAAACCCCTACTTCTCCCTTACCCCCGCCATGCGTTCACGCGCACTGCTTTTTGCCTTTAAGCCCCTTGCGCGTGACGATTTGCGTAGGGTTTTAAAGAGAGTGATCCAAAAGGAGAAGATCGCGCTTAAGGAAGAGGCCGAGGCGTATCTGCTTGACTCAAGCGGCGGCGACTTGCGGGCCATGCTCAACCTTCTGGAAGCCGGCACAGCCGTTGAAAACCCCGTAGGGGTTGAGACACTACGCGCCTTGCGGCCCGAAGCGATGCGGGAAGGGAGCGCGAGCGGTGATTCGCACTACAACCTGGCCAGCGCCCTGATCAAAAGTATGCGGGGCTCAGACGTAGACGCGGCCCTTTACTGGCTGGCCCGGCTTATTGCCGGAGGAGAGCCGCCGGAGTTTATCGCCAGGCGGATGGTGATTTTCGCTTCCGAAGATGTCGGCAACGCCAATCCCGGCGCCCTCTCTTTGGCGGTCGATACCATGACGGCGGTCAGCCGTATCGGCTACCCGGAGGCCCGTATCATTTTGGCGCAGTGTTGTATCTATCTGGCCAGTTGCCCCAAATCCAATACTGCTTACACGGCGATCAACCGGGCCCTCAAGGCGGTCAAAGAGGGGGAACTGCAAGCCGTTCCCAAACACCTGCGCAGTCCCGACCATCCGGGTTACCTCTACCCCCACGATTTTGGGGGGTGGGTGGCACAGCCCTACCTTCAAAAACCTTTGCGTTTTTACGAGAGCCGAAAGATCGCCTATGAGAAGCGGCTGGCGGAGTGGCTGGAGAAGATCAAAGGGGTTGAGAACGAGGGTTAGCCTGGGCAGGGCCTGTTTTTACCCTTCCAGCCATACCAGCCCCGCGAAGCGCCCCGTCTTCTGCTCCCGCCGGTAGGAGAAAAGATCTTTGTGACAGCGGGTGCAAAGGGGAGATATCTCGATATGTTCGGGCTTGATACCCGCTGTGATGAGTTGGTCGCGGTTGAGGGCCTTGAGATCAAGGTAACGCCCGTTTACGTAACGGTCGCCAAAATTCTCTTTGACGATTCGCGCCA
>JAMOMS010000022.1 GCA_027067015.1 Campylobacterales bacterium
CCCATCACGGCGCTTAGTGTCACGCCCGAGGGTGACATTCTGATACTAAGGCGACGCTATGAGGGTTTTTTTAAAGGCTACACCGTCGCGTTGGATCTGCTACATCCCAAAAACGGCAACGTTGAGCGTATCGCGCGGCTTCAAAGCAAAGAGGGGTGGCCGCTTGAGAACTTTGAGGGGCTCACCCGCGTCGGAAAAGAGACCTACCTGATGGTCAGCGACAATAACGGCAACCCGTTTACGCCTACCGTTTTGGTCTACTTTCGGCTCTTGCCGCCCCGCTCACGCTGAACCGAGCGCACCCAAAGCCAGTTGACAAGAAAGTAGACCGTCGGCGCCACGGTAAAGGAGTAGAAAAAGGTTCCCACATAAAGCGGCACGAATATATCGTCAAGGTTGGTTTTGAACCACTCCATCGTCATCTGCACATGGTGCAGTGGCTCCATCCCAAGCAGTTGACAGCCGGTCAGATACTCCATGTAGTACATGGGCGGCATGGTAAAGGGGTTTGAAAGCCAGCACATGGCCAGGGCGATGGGTACGTTAAAGCGCACAAAGGGCGTGACCGCCAAAACCGCCAACATCTGAAATGGCATAGGGATAAAGGCGATAAAAAGCCCAATCAACAACCCCTTCGCGACCGCTTTGCGATTGACCGAAAGGTACTCCCTGGGAATCTTGTAACGGGTTAAAAAAGCGTCCAGTTTGGGGTGGTGGCGTAAATCGTGCTTCTTGAAAGTCCGGCGAATCATAAAACGATTATGACCTACGAATCTTTTGCTTTCGCTTTAGATTTATTTAAATCTAACTTTTTATTTGATAAATTGATGTAAATTATTTTAAATTTTGAAGGAGCACGCTGTATGATCAATTTTGACAAACTGGAAGCACGTAAAGAGGAGTTACGAGAAAAGTTCCTCAACGCCAAGCCCTTCCCCCATATCGCCATTGACGATTTTCTGGAAAAGGAGAAGGCCCTTGAGCTCTATGAGGAGGCCAGGAAACTGGGGCCCATCAAAGAGTATAAGATCAAAGACCCCGTTTTCTCCAAAAACCGTTTTCAATACCCCAACTACAAAGAGTTCGGCCCCATCTTCCAGGAGCTTGCCGATGACGTATTGAGCGAACGCTTCGCCAAGCTTATCTCCTATATCACCGACGCCGATGTCTTCTTTGATCCCGGCTTCCACGGCGGCGGCCTGCACCTGGGTGTGGGCAACGCCCACCTGGAGATGCACGCGGACTACAACTACCACCCCAAACACGAAAACTGGTACCGCTACCTCAACCTGCTTCTTTACCTGAACAAAGACTGGAAACCCGAATACGGCGGATCGCTCAAACTCGAAGACGCCCGCACCGGCGAGAAGACCGAAGTGGAACCGCTCTTTAACCGCCTGGCCATCATGCACTGCCGCGGTTATACCCTGCACGGCTACGATCCCACCAACTTCCCCGAAGGAATGTACCGTACCTCTTTCGCCATCTACGCCTACACCCTGCACGACAAGCCGGTCGAAAAGCCCCGCACCACCGTCTGGCGCGCTTCCGACGGCAGTGCCTGGAAAAAAGCGTTGGCCAAAATCTGGCTTCCCGTCGTCGCCGTCAAGAAAAAGCTTATCGGCTAACGTTCGCCACCGCCGACGCCGCCGTGACGGCGGAGGCGAAGGCCCACTGAAAGTTATACCCACCGACCCTGCCTGTTACATCCACCACCTCACCGGCGAAAAAGAGCCCCTCAACCAGACGGCTTTGCATGGTACGCGGATCTATCCCCTCAGTCGCCACCCCCCCTTTGGTCACCTCCGCTTTGGTATATCCAAACGTTCCTGCAGGCGCGAAGGCGTAGGATTTGAGATAGGAGAGGCGCTCTTTTTGCGCCTCGCTTAGTTGCGCGTAGGGAAGGTTAGAAATAGCCTGCGCCTCCAAAAAAGCGCGCGTCAAACGCCTGGGCAAAGGCAGAAGGGAGGCGATCGATTTCGTGCGGGATTTGAGCACGCTCTTTAAGCGTACACCCGGCAGAAAATCGACCGTGATCTTGCCGCCGTTCCAGTACAAAGAGGCATCCAACACAGCCGGGCCGCTGACGCCTTTGTGGGCAAACAGCAAACTGCCCGCCAGGCGCCGCCTTCCCACGGCCACCTCCACCGGTACGCTGATACCCGCCAGCGTTTTCATCCAGGCCTGCTCTTTTTGGAGGGTCAGCCCCACCAGCGCGGGCCTGGGCGCCACCACCTCGTGCCCAAAGGCGCGGGCGATCTCAAAGCCGATCCCGGAAGCGCCGATTTTGGGGTAGCTAAGCCCTCCCGTGGCCACCAAAACCCGCCGACCGTGCCACTCGCCACGGTCTGTACGCACGCCAAAACCGCGCGGGGTTTGAAAGAGTTCCATGATCTCATGCCCCAACGCCCAATCGGCATGGTCAGCGCTTTCACGCAACAGTGTGGAAAGCTCTTTGGCGCTATGGCGGCAAAACCACTGCCCGCCCGGTCGTTTGACGGGTGTCAATCCCCGTTTTTTTAGCCATGCCAACAACTGCCTGTTATCAAACGTGTTTAATACGGTACGCACAAAAGACGGATCGCCCAGATAGAAGCTCTCATCCAGCCGTTCATGGGTGATGTTGCAGTATCCCCCGCCGGAGATCTCGATTTTAACAGCGGGTTTGGGGTTGTGGTCAATAAGTAGAACGCGGTGGCGGGGCAAAGAGGCGGCGGCCATCAGTCCCGCCGCCCCGGCCCCCAAAATAATAAGGTCGTACACCTTACCTTCTGCGGCGACGGCGCGCGCCGCTCTTTTTGGGTTTCTCCTCCTCCAGGCCCTGAAGCGCCATCAGGTGTTCCACCTCCTCACGGCTCAGGCCTATCCCGTCACCGCCAGGCAGGCTCTTTTTGGCCAAAATCATGGAAATAAGCTTATAGGCTACCTTCTGGGGCGCCATCTCCTCGCAAAGGGTCTCGTAAATCTGTACGGCGTTTTGGTCAATCTCCTGCTCTCTAAGCGCCTCCGCAAAGCGCTCCGCCAGATTCTCACCGCTTTGCTCATCGGCATCCACAAAGCCGTACTCCATTTTGGCCCCGACTTTCTGGCGAATACGCTCAAGCTCTTTGAACTCCAGCGGCGTCACCAGCGTAATGGCCGTCCCCTTTTTGCCCGCCCGGCCGGTACGGCCTATGCGGTGGACGTAACTTTCGGGGTCAAAAGGAATGTGGTAGTTGAAAACATGGCTCACTTTTTCGATATTAAGCCCCCTCGCCGCCACGTCGGTGGCCACGAGAATCTCGATCTCCTTGCCCCGGAAGCCCTTGATGACCTCCATGCGATCACGCATCTCCATATCCCCGTGCAAGCCGCGGGCGTTAAATCCCCTGGCCTGCAACATCTCGGCCACCCGGTCAACCTCGCGTTTCATGCGGCAAAAGACGATCGCCTTGGTGGGCTCCTCCTTCTCCAGCAGGCGCACAATCGCCTCGTCACGGTCTTTTTCTTCAATCACGTAGTAGAGCTGGCGGATATCTTTATTGGTGGTCTCTTTTTTGGTCACCGAGACAAACTCGGGCCGGTAGAGAATATGGCGGGCCAGATCTTTGATGGGTTCGGGCATGGTGGCCGAAAAGAGCAGGGTCTGGCGCTGTTGGGGCAGATAGGAGAAGATCTCTTTAATATCGTCCAAAAAGCCCATATCCAACATCTCATCCGCCTCGTCCAGCACCACGACGGCGGGGTTGAAGTCTTCGAGTTTGCCGGAACTTAGCAGATCCAGCAATCTTCCCGGCGTGGCGACAACCACCTGCGCCCCTTTGGCGATAAGCCCAAGCTGACGCCGGTAACTCTGCCCGCCGTAGACGCTGACGGTACGAATACCCGCGAAGCGCCCCAGCATGAAAAGCTCGTCGCTCACTTGCGTGGCCAGCTCACGGGTGGGGGTGATCACCAACAACTGTACGCCGTTGCGCCACTCAATGTTATTTAAGGCGGGCAGACCGAAAGCGGCGGTTTTACCCGTCCCCGTGTGGGCCTGGCCCACCACGTCCCTGCCCTCCAGAATCAGCGGGATCACCTTCTGCTGAATGGGGCTGGGCACCTGAAAGCCCATCCGCTCAATGGCCCGCATGATGGGGCGCTTGAATCCGAAATCGGAAAAACTGACTGGATTTTTAGGATCGGTAGAAACGGTTTCTTCGCTCATGAACTCTTCATTCTTTCGTGGATAATCATCGATTGCTT
>JAMOMS010000023.1 GCA_027067015.1 Campylobacterales bacterium
CTCTCTTGCATCTTTTTTCTCCTCAAAAATCTACGACGCCATTATAAGGCTCTTTTGTTCAATCATGACCAACAAAAAGTAAATAGGGGGTTAATAGAGGGCCCGCCACTCAGAATGCGCGGGCATGGTGGCAGGAGATTAGCTATGACGCTCTAAAAAGGTTATTAAATCCTTCTCACCCAAGGGTTTGCTGAAGTAGTAGCCCTGAATCTCGTCACAGCCGAAATTTTCTAGAATCGTCATCTGATCGGCCGTCTCCACCCCTTCGGCCACCACCGACATCCCAAACGTATGACCAAGCTGAATAATGGCGTTGGTTAACTCCACGTCATCCTGATCTTTTTCCAGATCCCGTATAAAACTGCGATCAATTTTTAGCACGTCGGCGGAGAAACGTTTAAGATAAGAGAGCGACGAATAGCCCGTTCCAAAGTCGTCAATGGCCATTTTCACGCCCAGTTTTTTCAAGGCCAACATGGTATTAACACTCTCATAGACATTTTTAATAAGTATCGACTCGGTCAACTCCAACTCCAAATTTTGCGGATCCAGGGCATATTTTTGAAGAAGAGACTCAATCTGTGCGACAAAATCTTTTTGCTCAAACTGCCTGGCCGAGATATTGACGGCAATCCGGTAACGGTTTTTAAGCCTGGCAATCATGGCACACGCCTCATTGAGTACCCACTCTCCCATGGGAATAATTAAATTGTTCTCTTCGGCAATGGGGACAAAAATAGCGGGACTCACCACCCCGCGCTCAGGATGACGCCACCGCAAAAGCGCCTCCATGCCTCTTACTTTGCCTGTCTTAAGGTAGAGCTTGGGCTGGTAATCAAGATAGAACTCACCTTGCTGAAGCGCCTTGCGCAGATCGGTCGCCAGAGAGTGTTTAATCTGTATGCTCTCTAACATCTGCTTATCAAAGAACCGATAGGTATTGCGCCCGTCTCTTTTGGCTTCATACATGGCCAAATCGGCACGCTGAAGCAGTTCGGCAAACTCCTCGCCGTCTTGGGGAAAACGAACAATACCAATACTAAAACTGGTATGGATAATGTGCTCACCAATCTTAAACGGTTGCGCGACGGTATGGACAATCTTCTTAACCGCCGCCTCAATATCCGCATCGCCCCGGGGTCCCTCCAGCAAAATCAAAAACTCATCCCCGCCCTGTCGGCAGACGGTATCGTTTTTGCGTAGCACACGACTTAAGCGTCCGGCCACCTCCTGCAACAACTTATCTCCCACCCCGTGCCCCAGGGAGTCGTTGACGTTTTTGAAGTTGTCCAGATCCAAATAGAGCAGGGCAAACTGCTCCTGCTTTCTGCGGTGTCTGGCGATGGCCCTCTCCATACGGTCTTCAAAGAGCACCCGGTTGGGTAGACCCGTCAGGGCGTCGTAATGGGCCAGTCTCTCCATCTCCCGGTGCATGGTGCTTAGTTCGGTCATGTCGGTTTGCAAGGCCAGGTAGTTGATAATTTCACCGGCGTCGTTGCGGATCACGCGAATGGAGAGCCAGGCAATATAAATATCTCCCGATTTGGTCTTGTTGACCACCTCGCCCTGCCACTCCCCGACCGAATGGAGTGTTTCCCACATCTTTTCATAAAATTCGCGATCATATTTATTGGATTTTAAAATGGCGGGTGTCAACCCTTTCACCTCATCGGCCCGGTAACCGGTAATACGCTCAAACGCGGGGTTGACGGTGATAATTTTGTTTTGCGCGTCGGTAATTAAAATAGCCTCAGAGGCGTTTTGGAAGATCAGCCCGTATAGTTCTAACTGCTGACGGTTACTGCGCTCTTCGGTAATATCGCTGATATAGCCGACAAAATGGGTGGCGTTGCCTTTGCGGTCCCGCTTGATCTTGGTAAAATCCTCCACCCAGATATATTGACCGTCACGGCGGCGGATCCGGTAGGGTTCATGACGGATCACGCGAAGGTTGTTCAACACGCCGTCGTGCACCTCTTTGTGAACCCGTTGCAGATCATTCGGATAAATCAATTGAGCATACGTAATCTCCCCGCTTAAAAAGGCATTGGCGTTATAACCGGTCAGCATCTGCACATTCTGCGAAACCAGCTCTACCGACCAGTTGTCATCATTGCGCCACTGAAAGAGCACCACGTGACTTTGGTTAAAAAGTTCAATCAGGGTATTAAGCTCATCGGTACTCTTTTCAATCAGGTGCGACATGGCGTCAAACGTATCCATGACACTGCGCAACGCCGGTTTGTCGTCACAATCACAACGGTGCAAAAAGGCTTCATCCCCTTCCGACAAAGCCACGCCGGTCATGGTCTCGTTAAGCAGTTCCATTTTGTGGCTAAAACGATAAAACTCCCCGTAGGTAAAGAAACCGGCGGTCGGCGCTACACAGGCAAACGGGGCGATCTCGGAGACGATATCGCTGGGAATATACCGCCGTCTGGCCATGCAGGAGTAGATAAAAAAGCTCTGAACCGTCATATCCTCAAAGAGGGCCAAAGAGTCATCAATGCCCCGTACAATGGCCGCCGTACTGCCAAAACCGAATTGAACGACATCCCCCTCTTCCACATTGCCCGCCAAAATCAGCGATCCGTCCTCGCGCTTTTCCAGAACCGCCCTGGCAACCATCTCGTCATTTCGTCTTAAAATCAAAGGAAACTCTACACCGATACGGGGAAGCTGATCGGCCACTTTATCTCCAAAATATTTGCGGTACAGATCAACCGCACTGCGGTGGTCAATAGTAAAAACGCGGTTTTTCTCCGCTTTGGTTACACGGAAATAGCGACCGATAGGCAACCAGTTAAAACGATAAAACGTTCGCACCTCCAAAACTTCTGAATCCAAAGCAACCGCCACGGCACCCCGCTCAATCAACCGCTCCTCAAACAATACCCAGGTTTGCACAAACTCGGCGTTGTCCGCGGCCATACCGCCGGCAAGGGGAGTATCGGGAGCGACCGACTCAAACCCCCGAAGTAGGTCTTCCCCGTTGGTATGTGATCCGTCGCTAAAAAGAAGCACCAGCTTTGTGCTCTTGCCTACCAGCCGCTTAGCAAGCTGTTTACCCGTTTCAAAACTCTTTTGCGCTTCTACCGCGTCGATTTTTAGCTTTGTCTTTTCAAAAACCGAAATCGCCACTACCGTGTGCAAAGTGGTCACTTCCGCGCCGGCAATCTCCCCGTCCGTCGTGGCGCCGATACAGACGGCATGCGGTATTTGGCGTTTGACGGTTTGGGCATACTTTCGCAACATCTCGGCGCCTTCGCCGCAAAAAATCTGCACCAAAACCGATTTTGCGTCGCGATAGCGCTTGGTATCTATATATAGATTGTTATCAATACACTTTATTACATTTGTCTCTATCATGCCAGAACCCTACTACAGCTTTTCAAATTAATTATACAAAGTTTTTTTAAAATTTCTTCCAGAATGAGGGGCTCAACAAAATAAAGACGGTATAACACTCCAATCGACCGATCATCATGGCCACCGAAAAGACCATTTTGTCCATATCGGAAAAGAAGGAGAAGTTATCCGCCGGCCCCACGTGCGAAAAGCCGGGCCCGACATTGCCCACCAACGCCAAAGCGCCGGAGATGGCGGTCATTTCGTCATACCCGCGGGCATAAATATAACCGCTGGTTAAGGCTACGGTAAAGACAAAGAGCGTAAAGAAGCCAAATGTCGAAGAAAGCACCGCTTTATCAATCTTGACCCCGTCCACAAAAACCGACAATACGGCCCGGGGGTGTAGCGTACGGCGAAACTCCATAAAGAGGGTTTTGACAATCACCACATACCGAATCACCTTGACGCCGCCGGCGGTAGAGCCCGCGTTGCCGCCAAAGAGCATCGCCGCGAAAATCAGGGCAATGGCCAGGTGGCTCCAACCGCCGTAATCAATGGTGGCAAAGCCGGTAGTGGTCATGACCGAGGCGATGGTAAAAAAGGCGTGGGTCACAGCATGAAAGAGCCCGTCACCCGAAATATCCATATGCACCGCCGTCAATCCCGCGCCAAAAAGGGCAAACAGCACCAGATACCACCGTACCTCCTCGCTTTTGTAACCGCTAAAATCTTTATAAAAGAGTTTCAGGTGCGCCAAAAAGTTGATGCCCGAAAGAAGCATAAAGAGCGTCGTTACCCAGATGATCCAGGGACTCTCAAAGGCGCCCAAAGAGGCGTTTTTGGTAGAAAAACCGCCGGTGG
>JAMOMS010000024.1 GCA_027067015.1 Campylobacterales bacterium
CCACGAAATCAAGCCCCTCACTTTGCCTTAAACCCGGCAAAAAACGGCGCACCGCCGCCCGCCCCGGACGCCCTACAATATCACCGATCAGTCCGATTCTCACCTTATCCCTTTTTCAACTTTTTGGGATACTCAAAAAAGAGGGTATGCCCCTTGCTACGGCACGCCTCATCCCAGCTCTTGGCGTCAAAAACCAATCCTACCGCCCCGGCGGTCGGGATGTTGTCTATGGGCATATCGCCCAATATATCGGCCAGGTGGGTCAACCCGGGGTTGTGCCCCACCACCATCACCCGCCGGGCTTCATCGGGCAAAGAGCAGATCAGATACAACAGACTCTGTACCGACGCCTCGTAGATCCCTTCAACCCAACGGATATTCTTCGGATCGTATCCCAACTTTTCGGCCACGATCTTGGCCGTCTTTCCGGCCCGTTTGGCGGGTGAGGCTACGATCAGATCGGGCCGAACACCCATACCGGCCAGATGCTCTCCCATACGGGGGGCGTCTCTTTTGCCCCGTTCATTCAGGGGTCTGTCAAAATCGGCCAACAGGGGATCATCCCAGCTTGACTTGGCGTGACGCACCAAAAAGAGTTCCCGCATCTTTACCTCACTTTGGCCAATGCCCGGTTGAAGTTGATTTTGCCATAACCGTAGTAGGGGTTAAAGCCGTTCTTGTCATATGAGACACCGCCGATCTTGTCCGCGCTACATCGCAAAACATCATAAACCTCTTCCCGACTCAACGAGGGGTTGGCCTCCAGCAAATCAGCCACCACACCGGTCACAATCGGCGCCGAGGCGGATGTGCCGCCAAAGGCGTTTGGATCGTTATAAAGCAGGTAGTTACGCGCGTACGTGGTTGAAAGCCCCGCCGATCCCATCTGATCCAGCGTGGCAATCCCGATACTCTCGCCGCCCGGAGCCATCAAATCGAGCGCTGAACCGAAATTGCTGTAAAAAGCGCGCGTATTGAAGCGGTTGGTAGCTCCCACGGCTATCACATCGGGCAAAGAGGATTCGTCACGGCCGATATCCGCCCCCTCGTTTCCGGCGGCAAAAACAATCACCGTCCCCCGGCCGCCCCGGCCGTAACGGGCCAGGTTGGCAATGGCCACCCGTACCGCGTCATCCACGTCCCCGCTACCCCAGCTACAGTTGATCACATCCACCCCCCAGGCACCGGCCCTATCAAATGCGGCCACAATATCGCTGACAAAGACCGGACCGTCAAAAGGGAGGCGGATAAAGTAGACCGAACTGCCGGGCGCGACCCCCACAATGCCACGGCCGTTATTCCGGGCGGCAATAACGCCCGTAACCATCGTGCCGTGATTCTCATAAGCGCAACAAGGGTGCACGTCCCCCGTGGCGCTTGCCACGTCATACGTGGCGACCACCGCGCCGGCAAGGTCCTCATGCCCCACGTCAAGCCCGTCGTCAATCACCGCCACCTTGACGCCTCGACCGATAAAGTTGTGTCCCCCGTCCATATGCACGGAAGCGTCCGGATCAATGCCGTTTTGCCGGTAGAAACGCTCATCATAATGGATCGCCCACTGCTGGGCGTAGTAGGGGTTGCCCGCGAACGATTGGGAGGGGGGCAGAGGCGGCAGGGCGCTTTTGTCAACCGCAACGCTCTCGCAGGAGAAGCCTCCCTCTTTGCTCTCGCCGGAGCCGCAACCGGCCAGCCACAAAACCCCCGCCACCAATACACCATAAAGCGCCAGTCTCATCGCAGGCTCCTTTTGCGGCCCACATCCGGCTGGGCAAAGAGCACATCAGACTCCCGGCTCAGCGCGTTGGCCACGGCAATCGCCCTTTCGGCGTCACCCGCCTCCAGCAAAAAGAGCCCCGGTACATCGTAACGGCGCAGTAGGCGCAAACCGTAGCTTTGCAGATAGCTCTTTAGTTTGGCCGGATCGGCCAGCCTGAGCAATATCCTGTCGGCCACCACCACCTCCCGGCCGTCTCTTAGCCGGTAATATGCGACCTTACGCGTGCTTCTGGTTTGCACGCTTTTGTCTATGGGCGTCAAAAATATCTTCTTTCCGTTATTGATATAGTAAAGCCCCTCTTGCGCCAACAGCGTTGAAGCCAGGGCCATCATCCACCATATTCTCATTTTCCCTCCTTTCGCAAAGCCGTCAACGTCGCTGAGATCAGGTCATCCTCATCCCGACTGCGGGCTTTGAGATAGCGCTTTTGACCGTCATTATACTCAAAGGTGATATTCTCATTGTAATTCATCACCCGCGTCACACCGCGCCGGGCCGCCAGCACCTTGATTGTCACCAGATCCAAAAATTGACGGGTAGGCAGGTCGGGTTTGCCGAAACGATCCTCAATTTCCGCCTCAATCTCCACCACCTCATGGGGTTCAACGCAAGCGCTGAGCCTACGGTAAAGCTCCAGCCGCACCCGGTCATGGGGCACCAGCTCATCGGAGATATAGGCAGTGATGGCAAGCTTAACCTCCACATTCCGTTTTTCGCTCGCCCCCTCTTGCGTCAACGCCCGAATCGCATCTTCAAGCATCTTCAAGTACAAAGCGTAACCGATCTGCTTGATATGGCCGCTTTGACTCTCGCCGATAAGGTTGCCGCCGCCGCGAATCTCCAGGTCGTGGTAGGCCAGCACCGCGCCGCTTCCAAGAAAGCTGTTGGATTCCAGGGCAATAAGCCGCCGCTTGGCCTGGTCGCTGAGCGCCTCTTTGTTTTCGACCAGGAAGTAGCAGTAGCCCTCCACTTTGCCCCGTCCCACGCGACCTCTTAGCTGATGCAGATCGGCCATGCCAAACCGGTCGGCGCCGTCGACGATCATTGTATTGACTTTGGGCAGGTGAATGCCCGATTCGACAATCGAGGTGCTAAGCAATAAATCGTATTCGCCGTTTTCAAATTTAAGCATCTCTTTTTCGGTCTGTGCCGCCGTGATTTTGGAGTGAAGCGTGGCTATACGCAGATTGGGCAAAATCTCAAGAAGCTCCTCTTTTTTGCTCTCGATCCCGGCGATGGAGTTGTAGACATAAAAGACCTGCCCGCCGCGGCGAAGTTCCCGAAGCACGGCCTCTTTTACCACCGTCTCGTCAAAACTCTTGACAAAGGTGCGCACCCCCTTGCGCTCCATGGGCGGCGTGCGCAGTTCGCTGTAGCCCTTGATTTTACTCAGCGCCATATTGAGGCTTCTGGGTATGGGTGTGGCGCTCATGGTAAGCAAATGAACATTTTCACTCATCTTTTTAAGCGCCTCTTTTTGCTTGACGCCGAATTTATGCTCCTCATCAATAATCACCAAACCCAGGTTGGCAAACTTCGCCCCCAAAAGGGCGTGGGTGCCGATAACCAGATCCAACTCCCCTTTCTCAAGCCGCGCCAGAATCTCACGCTTTTGCTTGGCCGTCGTAAAGCGGTCCAGCTTGGCAACTCGCACCCCAAAGGGCTCCAGGCGTTCGCGCACGCTTTTAAAATGTTGGGCGCTCAGCAGGGTGGTAGGCACCACGAAGGCGCACTGATAACCGCTTTTGACCGTCGCCAAAACGGCGTTCATGGCCACTTCGGTCTTGCCAAACCCCACGTCGCCGCTAAGAAGTCTGTCCATCACCCGGCCGCTTGAAAGATCGGCGAATATCTCCTCCACCGCCGTGACCTGATCGGGGGTATACTCAAACCCGGCGGCTTCCCTAAAGGCGGCCAGTTCAGCAAAGTCGGTACGGATCACGGCCCCTTTGATGAGCATCCGTTTGGCCGACATATTGACAATCTCGGAAGCGATGGCAAAGAGCTTCTCTTTGACTTTGGCCTTAAGCCGCCCGAATCCCCCCTTGCCCAGACGATCCAGAACCGGCAGGGTGCCGCTGTCGGCGATATATCGGTCGATCATATCGAGGTTTTCAACCGGCAAGAGCAAAAACTCGTCGTTTTGGTAGGCAATCTTGACAAAATCGCGTGTCGCTCCCAGTACCCGCTGGGGTTCAATGCCTTTAAAAATGCCTACCCCGTAACTCTCATGCACCACGTAATCGCCCGGTTTGAGATCGTCCAACAAAATGGTCGGACGTTTCTTAACCCGTTTTTTGAAAGGCTTGTTGAGCGAAACGATGATGGCGTCGGGAGTGAGCAGGTTGACCTGCCCTTCGCTTTTGACAATCCTGGCCCTGGCCAGCTCTTTGACGGGGGCTCGGCGCACCAGGGCGTCGTTTTGGGCCA
>JAMOMS010000025.1 GCA_027067015.1 Campylobacterales bacterium
CGTTATTTTTATGATGCTGGCCATTGTGGTCTTTAACTTCTATCCCGTGACAGCCGTGATGATCATTTTGCTGGCACTGTTGAACGACCTGCCCATTCTGATGATCGCCACCGACCATACCCGGGTGCGCCCCAAGCCGGTACGGTGGGACATGAAAGAGATGCTGGTGCTTTCAACCTGGCTGGGGCTGGCGGGGGTACTCTCTTCCTTTACCCTCTTTTATATCGCCATGGCGGTGCTCAAACTCCCATTAGACTACGTGCAGTCGCTCTTTTTCGTCAAGCTCATCGTGGCGGGCCACAACACCATTTTCAATACCCGCATAGACGACTGGTTCTGGCGCCGCCCCTTTCCCTCCGCCGGGCTCTTTGGGGTCTCTCAGCTATCGGCTTTGGTCGGTACGGCGGTGGGGGTGTACGGGTTTGGGCTCATGACGCCCATCGGCTGGAAATCTGCGGCGTTGGTGTGGGCCTACGCCCTGGCCTGGTTTGTCTTTAACGACGCGGTCAAAATGGCGGTGATCGGCTATTACCGAAGACGCTACCATGAAGAGATTGTATAGAGGCGATGATGCAGTACCCTGATCTTGTGCACTTTCTCATGACCTCAGCTTTTGGGTTTTTGATCGGCCTGGAGGTACGCGCGTACCGCCAGGCGGAGGAGGGGTTTGGCGGGGTGGCGACCTACACCCTCACCGCCGTGGCCGGTTATCTTTTTTACCGGATCGACCCCGAAACGCTTTGGCCCTATACCGCCGTGCTGGCGGGACTTTTCGGGTTGTACGCCCTCTACTACCGCGCCCGTTTGGAGTCGGGCATTTCGCTCTTTCTGGTTTTGCTGTGCGTCTACGCCCTGGGGCCTTTGAGCGTGATAGCGCCGGTGTGGCTGGTGTCGGCGGTTTTTGTTCTGCTGGTCTTTTTGCTCAGCTCCCGCCGGGCCATCGGGCGCCTGATGCGGCTGGTCAACCTGTATGAGTTTGAGACCCTGGGCAAGATGGTGCTCCTGTCGGCGGTCATTTTGCCGCTTTTGCCCGATCACAAGCTCTGGGCTTTTTTGCCCCTCTCACCCTTTAAGATCTGGCTGGCGGTGGTGGTGATCTCGGCCATCAGTTACGGCGGTTATCTGGCTCAAAAATACCTCTTTCCCGGAAAGGGCTACCTGGTAACGGGGCTTATCGGCGGCACCTACTCCTCTACGGCGACAACGGTGGTGTTGGCCAGAAAGGCCCGCCAAAGCGCCTCGTGCGAGCCGGAAGCGGGCATGGTGGCGGCCACGGCCGTGATGTACCTGCGCCTCATGGCGGTGGCCCTGCTGTTTAACGTGGGCGTCGGTAAGTCGTTGGCGCTTCCTTTTCTTTCGCTCTCGGCCGTCGGTTTTGTCGTGGCCTTTTTGTTATACCGCAGAGGGGGCGATCGCCGGGAGCCGATGGCGTTTGTGGACAAAAACCCGCTGGAGTTGGGGACGGCCCTGCTTTTCGCGCTTCTTTTCGTGGTGATGATGGGGCTGACCCACTATGTCATAGCCCACTACGGAACCGCGGGGCTTAAGACCCTTTCCTTTCTGGTCGGTTTTACCGATATCGACCCCTTCGTGCTTTCGCTTTTGACGGGCAAATATGGGGTGCATACCGGCGAGATCACCGGCGCCGTGATGATTTCAGCGGGCGGAAACAACCTCTTAAAGGCGCTTTACGCGCTCTGGTTCGGGGGTGTGAAAGAGACCTGGCGGGCGGCCTTGGCGATTGCCGTATTGGGTTTGGCCACCATTGTCTGGGCGTTTATGAAATTTACGACATAGGAGACGTGATGAGTAGAAAAAAGCATGAAACCCCATTGCCGTGGCAACATCCCAAACCGGAGGCGGAAGATCCCAACGCCAAACGGTTGGTAGAGCGCCTGATGGCTTCGCCCGTCTACAGGCTGGCGGAGGAGGATACCCGGTTTCTCAAAAGTGACGACACCCGGGGCGTGCGGCTGGAGCTGGACTATCTCAAGGCCGAGCTGGCCATGCGGGAACTTGGGGTGGAGCATACGGTGGTGGTATTTGGAAGCGCGCGTATCAAAGAGCGTGCCACGGCCCTGGAAGCGTTGGCGCAGGCCCAGGAGCTGGTGCAGGCGCATCCGCGCAAAAAGGAGTACCTGCGCAGTCTGCGCCATGCTGAACGCATGGTGGAGATGAGCCGCTACTATGATGACGCCAGGGCTTTTGGTCGCAAGGTAGGCCACAGCGGCACGGGGCCGAGTGATAATCGGGTGATGTTGATGACCGGCGGCGGTCCCGGCATTATGGAAGCGGCCAACCGGGGGGCGCATGACGTGGGGGCCAAGTCTATCGGCCTGAATATCCGCCTGCCCCATGAGCAGTTTCCCAACCCCTACATCTCCCCGGAGCTCTGTTTTCAGTTCCACTATTTTGCTGTACGCAAGCTCCACTTTGTGATGCGGGCCCAGGCGCTGGTGGCGTATCCCGGCGGGTTTGGGACGTTGGATGAGCTGTTTGAGATTCTCACCCTCATCCAGACCCGCAAAACCCATGCCATTCCCGTGGTGCTGGTAGGCGCGGAGTATTGGCGCCGGCTGATCGACTTTGAACTGCTGGTAGAGGAGGGGATGATAGCCGAAGAGGATCTGGAGATTTTTGCCGTGGTCGAAGATGCCGAGTCGGCGTGGGAATATATTGTCAATTGGCACGCCAAAAGAAGAACCCATCTCTATCGTGTTTACGTAGAAGGCGAAAAACCCCGTCGCGGCCGGGTTTGAAAACAGAGCAAGGAGCGAATATGAGCCGATATATCAAATGGTTTGAGGAACTGGGCATCGAGGATGTGGCGGAGGTTGGCGGCAAAAACGCCTCACTGGGCGAAATGTACAGGGCATTGAGCGGCGAGGGGGTGCTGGTGCCCAACGGCTTTGCCGTCACCGCCGAGGCCTACCGCGTCTTTTTGGAAGTCAACGGGCTCAATGAGAAACTGCATCGCCTGCTGGACGATCTTGACTATGACGACGTGGCGATGTTGCAGGAGAGAGGCTCAGCCTGTAGACGGCTGATTGAAGAGGCGCCCGTGCCCGAAGAGGTCAGGGAAGAGATTTTTAAAGCCTACGCCGAACTCAAAAAGGAGTACGGCGCGTCGCTCTCTTTGGCGGTCCGCTCCAGCGCCACGGCGGAGGACAGCCCGGAGGCGAGCTTTGCCGGCCAAAACGACACCTACCTCAACATCCGGGGCGAAGAGGCCCTGCTGGACGCCTACCGCCGCTGTCTGGCCTCCAATTTCACCGACCGCTCCCTGCACTACAAAAAGGATAACGGCTTCGCGTGGGATAAGGTTTATCTGAGCGTGGTGGTGATGAAGATGGTGCGCAGTGACCTGGGGGCCAGCGGCGTGATGTTCAGCCTCGATACCGAAACCGGTTTTAAGGACGTGGTGTTCATAAACGGCGCGTGGGGGCTTGGCGAAAACGTGGTGCAGGGTACCGTGGAGCCCGATACCTTCTACGTGCACAAACCCACCTTTTTAAAAGGCTACCGCGCGGTCTTGAAGCGCAAGCTTGGCAAAAAAGAGAAGACGATGGTCTTGACCGACACCCTCAACCGTGACAATATCGCCGTCGAATACACCAAAAACATCGACACGCCCGCCTCCCGGCGCCGACGCTTTTGCCTTGAGGATGATGATGTGATGGTCCTGGCCGATTACGCCATCAAGGTGGAGAACCACTACTCCAAAAAGGCGGGGTATCGCAAGCCGATGGATATGGAGTGGGCCAAAGACGGCGAGGACGGCAGGATCTATATGGTTCAGGCGCGGCCTGAGACGGTGCAGTCGCAAAAGCACGGCAGTGTGCTGGCGCTTTACAGGCTCAAAGAGCGGGGCAAAGTTTTGGTGACGGGGCAGGCTGTGGGTACCAAAATCGGCAAGGGCCGGGTTCGCCGTATTCGGGATGTGCGGGAACTGGAGAGCTTTCGCCCCGGGGAGGTACTGGTGGCCGAGACCACCACGCCGGATTGGGAGCCGGTCATGAAGATCGCTTCGGCGGTGGTGACCGACAGGGGCGGGCGTACCTGTCACGCCGCTATTGTGAGCCGGGAGCTTGGCATTCCCGCCATCGTGGGGGCCGACAACGCCACACATATTCTGCGTGACGGGCAGGAAGTGACTGTCAGTTGCGCCGAGGGGGAGATAGGCAGGGTCTATGAGGGGTTGCTC
>JAMOMS010000026.1 GCA_027067015.1 Campylobacterales bacterium
TGGGGCACGAAAAATTGCGCGCCTTTTGCCAACCGCTCTATCTGGTTCACCCAAAGCTCATCCAACACTCAGCGGATCTTTTGGGTATCAAGGTACCCGACGATTTTGACACCCACGCCCCCTCCTGCGCCCCCTGCCCCGTCACACCCGGCCAAATCAGCGCCGAGGCGGGTGCTTATAGCTTCGCCTCTTTCACACAAGGGGTACGCCTTTGCCAGGAGGGCCTTGCCGACGCCCTGCTGACCCTGCCCATTCACAAAACAGCGTGGCAGAAAGCGGGCATTGGATATAAAGGGCATACCGACGCCTTGCGGGACTTTTTTAAACAAGAGGCGATTATGATGCTGGGGTGCGAAAAGCTCTTCGTGGGCCTTTTTACCGAGCATATCCCGCTCCGCCATGTGCCCAAAACCATAACAAAAGAACGACTGGTCGATTTTTTGAAGCGTTTTGAGGAGGAGACGAAAGCGCGCAAAATCGGCGTATTGGGGCTTAACCCCCACGCGGGTGACGGCGGGGTGCTGGGCAATGAAGAGCGCGTTATTGAAACAGCCATCGCCGAAGCCGACGGCGGGCGGGGGGTTTTTGAGGGGCCGCTGGTGCCCGACGTGGCCTTTACCCCCGCCATGCGAAAACGGTTTACCTACTATGTGGCCATGTACCACGACCAGGGTCTGGCCCCGCTCAAGGCGCTCTACTTTGATGAGAGTATCAACGTCTCGCTCAACCTGCCCATTTTACGTGTCAGTGTCGATCACGGCACGGCGTTTGACATCGCCTACCGCCCCAATCAAACAATCAGCCTACAAAGCTACCTTCAGGCGGCCCGATACGCCGTACAAAAGCTTAGTGCAAAAAGTGGCGCACGCCGGTGAAGTAGAGCGCGATGCCGTGTTCGTCGGCGGCTTGAATCACCTCGTCGTCACGGATGGATCCGCCGGGCTCTATCACGGCGGCCACGCCCGCTTTGGCGGCGGCGTCGATGGAGTCACGGAAAGGGAAGAAGGCTTCTGACGCCATCGCCGATCCGCTGACATCCAGCCCCATCTCCTCGGCTTTTTTCAGGGCACAGCGGGCGGCGTCGACCCGGCTGGTCATCCCCATGCCCACGGCCACCATGGCGCCGTTTTTAACGTAAACGACGCAGTTGGACTTGGTCAGCGCCGCCACTTTCCAGGCGATCTCAAGGTCTTTCTTCTCCTGCTTGGTCGCTTCGCGTTTGGATTTTAGCTCGGCGTTTTGAACCTCGTTCTCTTTAACCCTATCGGCATCCTGGAAGACAAAGCCGCCCGATACGTGTTTGAAATCGTAAGCGTCATCACTGACAAGCAGTCTGTCGGCGCCGTATTCAAAGAGTTTGATCCGTTTTTTGGAGGCGAAAATTGCCTGCGCCTCTTCGGTAATGCGGCCCGCGATCACCACTTCCAAAAAGATCTCGTTCATCTTTTTGGCCAGCGCCTCGTCCACCACGCCGTTAACGGCCACCACGCCGCCAAAGGCCGAGACGGGGTCACACTTGAGCGCCTCGGTATAGGCGTCGATGAGATTGTCGCGTATGGCGAAGCCGCAGGGGTTGCCGTGCTTGACAATGCAGACCGCTTTTTCGTCGCCAAAGGCTGAAGCGATCTTGACCGCGCCGCTGATGTCGGTGAGGTTGTTAAAGCTCGCCTCGCCCTTGAGCGTTTTGAAGTTTTGGCTAAAGAAGTTGTCAAACTCGTAAAGTGCCCCTTTCTGGTGGGGGTTTTCGCCGTAGCGGGTATCAAAGACCTTGGCGCCTACAATAAACTGCTTGGCGCCGAATCCTTCGTTGAAGCGGCGGTTCATGTAGTTGGCGATCATGCTGTCGTAAGCCGCCGTATGCTCGAAAGCCTTAATCATCAGGTCACGGCGAAAGGCTTCGTCGTTTTTGCCCTCTTTCAGCGCTGTCAGCACCGCGTCGTAGTCGCCGGGATCGGTGACGATCAAGACGCTGGCGAAGTTCTTGGCCGCGCTTCTTACCATCGCCGGCCCGCCGATGTCGATGTTTTCGATAATCTCCTCAAAATCGTCGGTTCGCTCGATGGTGGCTTTAAACGGGTAGAGGTTCACGCACACCAGATCAATCGCCTCGACCCCCAGCTCTTTGGCCTGGGCCAGATGGCTCTCCTTGTCCCGCCGGTGCAAAATCCCGCCGTGAATATAGGGGTTAAGGGTCTTCACCCGCCCCTCGAAACATTCGGGAAACTTGGTGACTTCGTCAATCTCAACGGCATCGATGCCGTTTTCTTTTAAGATTTTGTACGTCCCGCCGGTAGAGATAATCTCCCAACCCAGGGCTACCAACCCTTTGGCAAAATCGACCACGCCCGTCTTGTCGCTGACGCTGATGAGTGCTCGCATCTTCTATTCCTATATAGAGTAAATTTGGCGCGATTATACAACGCCACACTTTAGAGAAAGGTTTTAATCCGCCTTCTCTTTGGGCAAAAATTTGCCGCACCCTTTTTCCGGCGTACCGCCAAACTTCTTCACTTCCCTGGCTTTGCCCTTTTGGGCGATCTCATAGCGCAGACAGTTCTCATTCTCTTTACACACCTCGTTGTGGCATCCCACATCTTTGGGCAATCCGGCCATTACGACTCCTTTATCATTGAATTAATAATCTCAACATCGACCCGCCCCCGGCTTTTGGCCCGGGCGTCACGCGCCATCCACTCCCGTAGATAGCGGGCGATGGTCTCCTCATCCAAAGAGGGGCGTTCAAACATCCCCCCGGCACGCCGCTGGCGTTCCGCCTCATACAAAATGATAGCCGACGCCACCGAGACGTTGAGGCTTTGGGCCATGCCGTGCATAGGAATGACTATGCGCCAATCGGCCAGCCGGGCCACCTCGTCACTGACCCCCTCCTTTTCGTTGCCCATCACCAAGACGGTGGGGCGGGTGAAGTCGATGTCGCTATAGATTTTGGCGTCATCAGCCAGCGAAGTCGCCACAATCTGATACCCTTGCGCCCCAAAACGGCGCAACCGGGCCAGACGCTCATCATAAGGAATCTGACTCACCGCCAGCCAGCGCTGACTTCCCTGCCCCACTTTTTTGCGAATGCGAACATGAAAATCGCCCCGCCTGGCGTAATCGACATAAAACAGGCCCGCCGCGTCGGCGGTACGCAAAATGGCCGACATATTGTAAGGGTCATGCACGTCATCCAGAAAAAGGCGCAAATCGGCCTGTCGGCTTCGCAAATAGTCCACCATCCTCTCCACACGCCGAGACGTCACCATGACACCTTCCTGACAAGCGCGCCGGTGAGGTAAAGGGAGTTGGGCACATCCAGCATCCAGGGATGGTCGAT
>JAMOMS010000027.1 GCA_027067015.1 Campylobacterales bacterium
GGGCGGTGACACGGCCATGCTCTCCAAAAAGAAAAAAAGAAAGATCTACCCCATGGGGCAAAAGATCTATAAGCGGATGTGCCAACCTGTCGACGTGACACGCTACGGCCATATCAACGAGCTCAAAGCCGCCATCAAGACCCGGAAACTGTGCAAACCGATGAAAGAGAAGCAGTTGCAGGCGGTGGCGCTCTATCTGTGGGATGTGGTAGGTAAGCACGCCGATGACGCGGCGATGGGCGGCTGCGGTATGAAACACAAGCGTATGCACGGCAAAGGATGCGCGATGAAGAGATCCGGCGGCTGTCAGATGAAAAATAAAAAAAGCGGCTGCAAAATGATGAAAACGCATCACTGCAACCACGGCATGAAAATGGACAGGCAGATGAAGGGCAAAGGGTGCGGTTGCAATATGGGCAAAGGCGCCGCCGTCGGCGCGGCCGCGATGGGAGCCGGTGCCATTCCCCAAGGATTGTCGCCCAAAAAGAGTGAAAAGTGTCCGGTTTGCGGGATGTTTGTCTACAAATATCCCAAATGGGCGGCCTATATCTTCTACGGCCCCGCGGGTGATCAAAAGCGGCTGGTTTTTGACGGTGTGAAGGATATGATGAAGTTCTATCTCGATCCCGTCCGGTGGGGGTATGATGCCAATATCAAACGGCATATCAGCCGGATGGCGGTGCAGGATTACTATACGCTCACATTCATTCCCGCCGAATCGGCATGGTATGTCATGGGTAGTGACGTCTACGGGCCGATGGGCAACGAGTTGATCCCCTTCGCTTCCAAAGAGGCGGCGGAGCGCTTTTTAAAAGATCATCACGGCAAGCGCATCGTGCGCTTTGATGAGATAGAGATGAATTTTTTACGGAAGTTGGATGAGTAGACGTATTACGCTCTATTTCTTTATAGTGGGCGCGATTTTCCTCTTTTTGGGCGGGGAACTTATTGTATTAAACGCGCGAAAAAGCGACCTGGCCCCAAAACGGGCGGTCGTGTCGCTTGTCGCTTTACCCGATCTGGCGGTCGCCACGGAGGCGCGCTTTTTGCGTTTTAGAAGCCTGGCCGATATCTACTCCCCTTTTAACGAAGGGCCGGAATTGTTGGATTACTTTCCCGCCTCTTTCACCTACGCGCCGGCGTATCGCGGCGCGCATATGCCCAGCAGGGTGGTGGACAACCCATGAAAAACCTCTTCGCCTTCGCCCTGGGATCGCTGTTGAGACGGGGAGCGAAAAACCTCTTTATCTTCGTGATCTTTTTTTTGATGGTGTTTGTGCTGGCCTCCGTTTTCATGGTGACCCACGCGCTCAAAAAGGAGATGTTTACCACCCTTTCGGCCCTGCCGCAGATTACGGTACAACGGATCGTCGCGGGCAGGCAGACCCAGATCGGGGTTGAGCGGGTCGAAAGAATCGCGCGGATTCTTGGGGTGTCGCAGGCCCTTCCCCGTGTCTGGGGGTTTTACTACTTTCCCCGGGCGGGGGTCAACTACTCCATTGTCGGTCTTGAGAGTTTCGGTCAACAGTACCGCGCCGATTTGCAAAAAGCGGCGGATCTGTATGTCGAGAAGCTGGCGGCGGAGGATGTGATGATAGTGGGGCCGGGGGTGAAAAAGAGCCTGGCCGAGCACTTCTATCCCGAGAGTTTTCTTTTTGTCAAACCCGACGGCTCACTCAAAAAGGTGCGTATCGCCGGGGTGTTCAAACCCCAGACCGTCCTGGAGAGCAACGACCTGATTTTGATGGAAAACAGCCTGGTGCGGGAGATTTTCGGTATGGATGAGAGCATGGCCACCGATATTGTGGTCAGGGTCCCCAACAAGGAGGAGATTCCCACCGTTGCTCGCAAGATCAGAGAGATCTATCCCGATACCCGGGTCATTACCCGTGAAGATCTGCGTATCAGTTACCAAAACGTCTTTGACTACAAAAGCGGGATTTTCCTGGCGCTCTTTATCGTGGCGGTCTTTACCTTTTTCATCATTCTTTACGACAAAGCCAGCGGACTCTCCAGTGAGGAGAAGCGGGAGATCGGCATTCTCAAGGCGTTGGGATGGAAGATCGGGGATATTATGCGGGTGAAGTTTTTCGAGGCGGCGGTGATTTCGCTGACAGCCTATCTGCTGGCCGTCACCACAGCGCTGGCCTACGTCTTTATGGCCCAGGCGCCGTTGCTAAAACACCTTTTTACCGGGTTTTCGGTGCTCAAGCCCTCCTTTGCGCTTTCCTTTTCGGTGGATGTCGGCACGCTGGCGCTGATCTTTTTTGTGACCGTGCCAGTTTACATCGCCGCGACGCTCATTCCCTCATGGAAAGCGGCGACGCTGGATGCGGATGAGGTGATACGCTGATGCAAAAAGAGGGGTTGAACATGGTTGAGGTCAAGGGGGTGAGCAAGGTTTTCAACGCCGGCAGGCCCAACGAGATGACGGCGTTGGAGGATGTCTCTTTCGCGGTCGGGGAGGGGGAGCTGGTGATCTTGAAAGGACCCAGCGGCAGTGGTAAAAGCACGCTCCTTTCGCTGATCGCGGCCCTGCAAAAACCGACACGGGGCGAGGTGGTGGTAGCAAACGAGCCTGTCTCGCGTTTTTCGGAGGATTTTGCCGCTTTGTATCGGCGCCGAAAGATCGGCTTTGTGTTTCAAAAGTTCAATCTCATCCCCTCTCTTAGCGTCTACGAGAATATCATCACCCCGCTACTGCCGGAAAAATTGGATGAAGAGGCGCTCAAAGAGCGGGCGCAAAGGGTGATGGAGACGTTTGCCATCGCCCACAAGGCGAATGAGCCGGCCAGGAATCTCTCCGGCGGTGAGCAACAGCGCACCGCCATTGCCAGGGCGTTGGTGAACGATCCGCCCATCATCCTGGCCGATGAGCCCACCGCCAACCTTGACGCCGATCTTTCCCACGCATTTCTCTCCTATGTCGGGCAGATGAAAGAGGAGGGCAAAACGGTGATCATCGCCACCCACGACCCGCTCTTTTTCGACCTTGCGATCACCGACCGCGAAATCGCACTGCGCAACGGGAAGATGGAGGGGGCGTGACACTTCTGAGTCCCGAGGTAATCGCCGTCTTGATGCTGGACGGGATTCTCTTTTTCTTCGCGTCGCTTGCTTTTTTGCTCTCTTTGCGTATCGTCTTGCGATGGGACGAGAGGGCGACGACCCCTTTGCAGTATACCCTGCAAAAGCAGGCCTACCTGGTGGCGACGGTGATCGCCTTTATCTTTTACCTAAAACTTCCGCTCTTTCTCTTTTTCATCTATACGCTGGATCTGCTCTCCAATATTCTGCCGGGGGCCATGTGTGCCGCGGGGGTGACGACGGCCACGGTATACGGGATGCCCCTGTTTGGGCTCAAAATCGCCAATCTCTATCTCTTCGGTCTCTGGTTGGCGGCCCACCGTATCGACATGGGCTATCCCACCATGCCCTATACCCGAGTGAAGTTTTTGGCCTATCTGCTCCTCTTCCCGCTTTTCGTGGCCGAGGAGGCGCTGGAACTGCTTCACTTTTTTGGCATAAACCCCCATGTGATCGTCAGTTGTTGCGGCACGCTCTTTTCGGCGGCCAAAAGCTCGGCCGTCTCCGCTTTTGTCTCCCTGCCGCTTCCGGTGACGCTGGGCTCGTTTTATGGGCTGTTTGGCCTGGCGGTCTGGGCGTGGCGCAAACAACGGCCGCTTCTTTCGGCCCTGGCCAATCTGCTTTTTGTGCCCGTGGCGATCCTTTCGCTGATCGCCTTTTTTTCCACCTATGTTTACGAGATGCCCCACCACCACTGTCCCTTTTGCCTGCTTCAGGCCGATTACCGTTTCGTCGGCTACCTGATGTACGCCTTTTTGTTTTTCGGCACTTTTTTTGGCATGGCTGTCTGGCTGGCGAAGCGGATGGGATATGAAGGGTGGCGAAAGTGGCTTCTTTTTTCCTTGATCGGGGATTTTTTATATGTGGCTTTGGTATCATACTACCCGATCGCTTTTTACCTGAAAAACGGAGTGTGGTTATGAGAGTCTGGCTGGCGGGATTGGTGATGGGGCTTGTGTTGGCCGGTTGCGGGGGCGGCTCCAACGGCGTACCGGAGAGCCCGGACGGCAAACCGGTGGCCTTTCAACCCTCTCGGACAACCTGTCCAGA